>NZ_CALBEX010000333.1 GCF_937889215.1 uncultured Limnohabitans sp. | reverse complement strand
TTTCCAAAATGGCTTGCACCAGCGTGGTGGTTTTGCCGGTGCCGGGCGGGCCGTAGATGATGGCCACGTCTTGCGCCGAGATCACATGACGCACCGCCACCAGCTGCGAATCGTTGAGCGCACTGGGGTAAAACAGGTCGTCGGCTTGGGCCTCGCGAAAGCGGGCGGGCCGTGCGCCCAGCAGCACGTCGCGCAGTTCGGCCAAGCGGTTGCCGTGTGCGCCAATGACGTCGTTCATGGCCTGGTGCATCTCGCGGTAGCTGACCTCGTCAAACGTCAGATCAATGCCGAGCGTGCTGCCGTTGAGGGTGTTGCCGTTGAGGGTGCTGCCGTTCAACACCCGGTCGGGCAGCGCTTCTTTGGTGGTGGCCAGCACCAGCTTGTTGCGCCGCACGCTGGTCACCACGCCGCTCAGCACGGGCCGGTCAGGCCCCGAGTAGCCGGGCGCACTGCTGAACTCACAAGCGTTTTTGCCCACCTGAAACAGGTGCAGGTCTTGCCGATGCGCCGGGCGCTCCAGCTCCAACACCACTTTGCCCCCAAACCCAATGTCTTCTTGGGCGATGGTGACGGGGTACCAGGTCAAGCCACGCCGACGGCGCTCCTTGATGCTGGCACTGGCGTTTTTGAGCTGGAACTGCGCCTGGTCTTCCTTTTGCTCGAGTTGCATGAGGGCGCGGACATGGCGTAACTCATGTTGAATATCACGTTGAACAGCGTGTTGAACCGGGCAAGGGGCGGTGGGGGTGGGGTCTTGGTCGCTCACCCGATTGGTCTGGTGTTGTCTGTGATGAGCACTTGCGCGGAGATGCCCAAACCTTTGTTCAGATTTCGGATCATGCGCAGCGTGAGGGGGCGTTTGTGGCTGAGCACTTCATAAACGCGGTTGGGCTGACCAATCATCGGCTCCAGGTCTTTGATCGACAGCCCCGCTTGGTCCATGCGGAACTTGATGGCCTCCACAGGGTCAGGCAGATCAATCGGATGGTGCTTGCGCTCATAGGCCTCAATCAAGGTCGAGAGCACATCCAGGCGTTCGCCTTCGGGCGTGTCAGGCGATGGGTCTTGGTCCACCAGCGCTGACACCACGCTCAGTGCTGCGCGGTAATCTTTCTCGGTGCGGATGGGGCTGATTTCCATGATGTTCTCCTTGACGCTCACGACTGATCGACTGAGGCCGCATCGACCTTGTCGTATTCGGCATGCGTGCCCACAAACTTGACGTAGGCGATTTGCATCCGGTACGCAAAGGCGACGATGAGCCGGTACTTGTTGCCTGCTATGTTGAAGACGATCCGGTTGTTGCCAACGATGCTGGCGTTTCCGTATTGAGCTTTGACATCGCCTGGGGATTTCCATTCGGCGCGACAGGCTTCGCCGTGCCAAGTTTTCAAAGGCTCTTCTGAGTCTCCACGCCCAGGTTTTTCCCAGAATGTCTTGAGGGTGGATACGGCAATGACTCGCATGGTGGCATTTTAGTCCCGAATTGGGACTGGCGATCCATATTTTCCAGGCGTTGTGTCCGCCAAGACCTTGACTGCCGCGCCATCAGCCCAGATCGCCATTGGCTGCCTGGGCAGAAGCCGGCAAGCCGAAGACCCGGTCAAAGCACCAGGTGAAAGCGATGGCATAAAAGAAAAAGAACGCCAGCAGGCTCAAATTAGCCAGCAAGGCAGCGGTGGGCGAAATGTCGAGCCACAGCGACATGACAGGCAAAAGAATGATGACCAAACCGCCTTCAAAACCGGCCCCGTGGGCCAGTCGCCTGACAAAGGAGCGGCCACGCACGGATTGGCGCGACTCCCAGCGCTCGAAGAGCCAGTTGAAGACGTAATTCCACGTCAGCGCAATGCTCGACAAAACGACCGCCAGGCCGAATGTGGATGCGGTGGACTTGTCAAAGGCCAGGCTCAACACAGGCCCGACCACGGCGATGGCAATGGCTTCGTACAAAAGGGCCTGAAGAACGCGGCGGGTGGTGGGAGTCATGTTGGGGAAAGCGGGGAATGCGGTGAATGCGCTCACTGCCGCGCCGTGCGCACATTGGGCGGCAACTTGCCCGGTGCGCTGGTGCGCCAAGGGTTGATGTCCAGCCCGCCGCGCCGGGTGTAGCGGGCGTACACCGTCAGCTTGGTGGGTTTGCAGCGCGTCCAGATGTCCATGAAGATGCGCTCGACGCATTGCTCGTGAAACTCGTTGTTGTTGCGAAAACTCACGATGTATTGCAGCAAACCCGCTTGCTCGATCTGCGGGCCGCTGTAAGTGATTTGCACGCTGCCCCAGTCGGGCTGGCCTGTCACAAGGCAATTGCTTTTGAGCAAATGGCTGACCAGGGTTTCGGTGACGGGCAGTTCGTCGGCGTTGGCGCTCAGCAGATCCGGCGCAGGCTCGTAACGTGTGCACTCAATGTCCATGCGGTCCAGGTTCAGGCCGTCGAGCTCGTGCACGGGTTCGGTGTCAAATTGCTCTTGCAGCAGCAGTTTCACGCCCACGCTGGCCTGCATGGTGCCGCCGTGCCAGATGGCGGCGCTGATGTCGCGGCGGATCATGTCGCGCACCGCGTCGGCACTTTCCAGGCGGGTGTTGTTGAAGCTGTTCAGATACAACTTGAAGGACTTGCTCTCCACGATGTGGGTGCTTTCGGCGGGCACAGTGATGTGCGCCAGCGCCACTTGCGGTTTGCCTTTGGTATTGAGCCAAGACAGCTCAAACGCGGTCCACAAATCGGCACCAAAAAACACAGGCTGACCGGTGACGCCGATCTCGGCGCGTTTGGTGGCACGCGGAATCGGGAACAGCAAACCCGCGTCGTATTGGTCCACATAGGCGCTGGATTTGCCCAGCTGAGACTGCTCGGGGGTGTGTTCTGGGGAGTTCATGCTCATGCCTGCACCTTGCGACGGAATACGACACGATCTGGCTCGGACACCTGGGGATCGTAGGCGTAGCCCTCCAGGTCAAAAGCCGAAAGGCCTTCGGGGTGGGTGATCTTGTTTTGGATGGCGAACCGCGCCATCAAGCCCCGTGCGCGCTTGGCGTTGAAGCTGATGATTTTGTATTTGCCGCCCTTGAAGTCTTCAAACACACACTCGATCACGCGGGCCTTGAGCGTTTTGCGGTCGACCGATTTGAAGTATTCCTGAGAGGCAAGATTCACGATGACCGGGTTTGTGTCTTTGGCCAGCTGGGCGTTCAGGTAGTCGGCAATTTGCGGCCCCCAAAACTTGTACAGGTTGCTGCCCTTGTCGGTTTGCAGCGTGGTGCCCATTTCAAGGCGGTAGGGTTGCATCCAGTCCAGCGGGCGCAGCACGCCGTACAAGCCACTCAAAATGCCCACATGGGTTTGCGCCCAGTCCAGGTCTTGCGCTGACAAGGTCTTGGCGTCCAGGCCTTCGTAGACATCGCCATTGAAGGCCAGCACGGCTTGCTTGGCGTTTTTGGCGGTGAACTTGGGCGTCCAGGCTTCGTAGCGGGCCACGTTCAGGGCCGACAGCGCGTCTGACAAGTCCATCAGCTCGGCGATTTGCTGGGGCGACTTTTGGCGCAGCACCTCAATGAGGGCCTGCGATTGCGGCACGAACTGCGGCAACGTGTAGGGCACGCCCGCTGCGGGGGTTTCGTAGTCCAGAGATTTGGCGGGTGACAATAAGAACAACATGCTCGACATCCTTTACCTTGACGATTATCTTGCAGCCGTGACCAAGCCGCCCGGCGTGTTAGTGCATCGCACCGGTTTGGATGCGGGTGAAACCCGTTTTGCCCTGCAAATGCTGCGCGACCAGCTGGGCCGAAAGGTCTGGCCCGTGCACCGTTTGGACAAAGGCACCAGCGGCGTGCTGCTGTTTGCGCTGGACGCTGACACGGCGCGCACATTGGGCATGGCTTTTGAAAGCGGCCAAGGCCTGCAAAAAACCTACCGCGCTGTGGTGCGGGGCTGGCCTTTGCCTGAGGGTCTGATCGACCACGCCTTGAAACGCATGCCCGACGACATGCGCACCGAGCGCTTGGAAGTGCAGCCTGCCCAAAGTCGGTTTACGAGCCTGCGCCACTTTGAGCTGCCAACACCCCATTCACAAGCCCAGCAAGGCTTTGCCAGCACCCGCTGCGCCGAAGTGGCTCTGGAGCCGTTGACAGGACGCCGCCATCAACTGCGCCGCCACATGAAGCACATCGCCCACCCCATCATTGGCGATGCCACGCACGGCAAAGGGCCGCTCAACCGGGCCGTGGCTGATTTGCTGGGGCTGCAGCGCCTGTGGTTGCATGCACAAAGCCTGGAACTGCCCCACCCGATCAGCGGACAACCGCTGCGTTTGTCATCGCCCCTGCCCAACGACTGGGGGCTTTGGGAAGCTTTTGGGTCGCCGCATTGACGGATTGGCGGTCCACATCGGTCTCATGTAGGTCGGCGCCTTCAGGTCCGACAAGAGCGGTGGCGCACGACAACCCGATGAAACGCCGCTCCGCGAATGGCCAAATGTCGCTTCGCGAAGCGACATGCCAAACCCTTGCGCCTCACCACCGCCAGCGTCGGACCTGAAGGCGCCGACCTACAAAGAAGCCCAATGGCCCATTGGGCTGGGCTTTCATGAGGCGTGCCGACTGTCACACAACGGATACGCATTTGTCTGGTTTTCCATAAGATGACATCTTCAACGGCAATGGCGCGCCTGGCCTCAACACTCGACAAAACCCACCCCATGAGCTTACTTTTTACCCCCTTCACCTTCGACGCCCCCAATGGCCCCCTGACCTTGCCCAACCGCATCGTGGTCGCCCCCATGTGCCAATACTCGGCCGAGAACGGCCAAGCCACCGACTGGCACCTGAGCCATTGGACCAACTTGCTCAACAGCGGGGCGGGCCTGTTCACCATCGAGGCCACAGCGGTCTCGGCCGTGGGCCGCATCAGCCCCGGCTGTTTGGGTCTGTGGGACGACGCCACCCAAGCGGCGCTGGCCGACAAACTGCACCGCGCCCGCCGCCTGGCACCACAGGTGCCCGTGTGCATCCAGATCAGCCACGCGGGCCGCAAAGCATCGAGCGCAGCCCCGTGGGACGGCGGCATGCTGATCGCCCCCGAGAACGGTGGCTGGCAAACTGAGGCCCCCAGCGCCCTGCCCCACTTGCCACAAGAAGCCGCGCCCACCGAACTGAGCCTGGCCGACATCGCGCAAATCAAGGCCGACTTTGTCAACACTGCCCGGCGCAGCCACGAACTGGGCATCGAGGCGGTGGAACTGCACGCCGCACACGGTTATTTGCTGCACCAGTTTTTGTCGCCCATTTCGAACCAGCGCACCGACGCGTATGGCGGCTCGTTTGACAACCGCATCCGCTTTCCGCTGGAGGTCTTCAAAGCTGTGCGCGAAGCCTTTGGCGGCACGCTGGGCATGCGCATCTCGGGCACCGACTGGGTCGATGGTGGCTGGACGATCGAAGAAACCGCCGAGCTGTCGGTTCAGCTCAAGCAAGCGGGCGCGCAGTTCGTGCACATCTCGTCGGGCGGTGTCTCGCCCTTGCAAAAAATCACCTTGGGGCCAGAGTACCAAGTGCATTTGGCCAAAGCCGTCAAAGCCGCCTCAGACCTGACCACCATCGCGGTGGGCCTGATCACCGAGCCTGCTCAGGCCGAAGCCGTGCTGCAGCGTGGCGACGCTGATCTGGTGGCCTTGGCTCGCAGCTTTTTGTACAAGCCGCGCTGGGGCTGGGAAGCGGCGGTGGCCTTGGGCGGCACAGTCGACTCACAACACCAGTACTGGCGCAGCTTGCCCCGCGAGGCCAAAAACATTTTCAACGACGCCAAAATTGGCATGCGCTGATGGTTCACCCCCTAAAAGGGACAAACATCGCCGGCCTTGGGCTATAAGCCCTCTGGCGTTCGAACCTGCGCACTCAACAAGGCTTTGATCTCGCGCATCTCCTGGCGCAGGGCTTTGACCTCTTGGTGCAATGCCTGCTCCGCCGACTGCTCCGCCAGCACCACCTCGTCCAGTTTGCTTTGGTTTTCACTTTCCTGAAAGGTCTGCATCGCGTTGACGATGATGGCGATGAACAGGTTGAGCATCGTGAAAGTGGCGAACAAAATGAAAACGATGAAAAAGGCCCAGGCCCAAGGGATTTGCGCCATCACTGGCCGGGCAATGCCCATGGACCAGCTCTCCAAGGTCATCACCTGGAACAAGGTGTAAAGCGATCGGCCCAAATGACCGAACCAGTCTGGAAAAAGTGCCCCAAACAAGTGGGTGGCGATCACGGCGAACACATAGAACACCAAGAGCAGCACCAGCGCAATCGACGACAAACCGGGTATGGCGCTGAGCAGCGCCCCGACCACGCGGCGCATGGAAGGCACGATGGTCAACATGCGCAAAACGCGCAACACCCGCAGCGCCCGCAACACCGCCAAAGGCCCAGTGGCAGGCACCAGTGCAATGGCCACCACGGAAAAGTCAAACACGCTCCAAGGGTCGCGCCAAAACGCCAGGCGGTGCACAAACAAACGCAAGGACAGCTCTGCCACGAAGACCGCCAAGATGATTTTGTCGATGATCAAAACCCATCGTCCGACCGCTTGCATGACCGATGAGGAGGTTTCCAAACCCAATATCACGGCGTTGATGACAATCAAAACCAAAATGGTGCGCTGAAAAAATGGGGTGTCGAGCCAAGCTTGACCTGTTTGCCGCAAGGAGCGGGTCGGGAGGGGGGCCGCAGAAGTGTTCATGAAGAAAAAACAAGGGGATAAGCCAACGCCGAAAAGCGCCGGGCCTGCATTGTCTCAGGCCACATTGAAGCGGCCAAAAGCCCTAAGCCACACCGCACATTTATCCACATTGTTGAGTTGACCCTGCAGCGCACAGCCCCCGAACGGTGATCGCCGTGCGACCGCCAGTGCGCGAGAGCCGATCAGGGCTGCAGGTCTAACAAAGCCTGCGCCAGCCCATGCAAACGCGTCCCAGGCCGTGTCATGTCGGTCACGATGCTGAAGTGATTCAAGCCCGGCAGGGCTTCGCACACGGGCACGGTTTTGGGCCCCCAGGCTTGGTGAATCAAGCGGTTGTGGCGCAAAAATTCAGCGCTTTCATCGCCCCCGGCCACGGTGTAGAGCACGCCTTGGCGTGGACGCTGCCATTTGGCCGGGCTGCACATGCGCACATGCGCGGGGGTGATGCGCAAGTCGCCTTGCACAAACGGCGTTTTGCGGATGGGCTCCAAGTCAAACAAGCCAGAAATTGACAGCGCCTTGCGCACCAGTCCTGCAGGCAAATCGGGCCCCACTTTTTTCCAGTCGCAACCCAACAGCATGGCCGCCAGGTGGCCACCTGCCGAATGGCCGATCACCGTGATGCAGCTGCGGTCGCCACCGTGCTCGGCGATGTGCCGCCAAACCCATGCGCTGGCCTTGGCCATCTGGGCCGCGATGTCGGGAATGGTGATGGGCTGCTCGGCCGTGCCGGGACACAGCGCGTAATTGACCACCACCACACACGCGCCCTTGTCGCGCAAGGCGGGGGCCACAAACGAGTGGTCTGATTTGTCCAGGCTGCGCCAGTAGCCGCCATGGATGAAGATCACCACGGGGGCATTTGGCTTTTGGGCGGGAAAGATGTCCAGGGTTTCGCTGGGGCCGTCGCCGTAAGGCAAGTCCATTTGGGGCTTGAGAGTTTGGCGGGCTTGTTCCGAGGCATTTTTCCAATGCGCGAAATGGTCGGCAAAGTCTGGCACCAGGGCCCGGTTGTTGTACATGCGGTCGTGCCAGGCGGCGTCTTTGATGGGCATGCTTGTCTCCAAAGTTGAGTTGGCTGAAGCCGCCATCTTGGCACAAGAAGTGTCAGATTTTCATCTCCAGCCGCAACTGCACATTGCGCCAGCTCGGTGAGCTGTTGCGGGCAGTTTCGCTGACGCCGCTGCCGTCGAAGGTGGACGTGGTCAGGTAGTCCCGCGATGTGAGGTTGCTCACGGTCAGGCGCAAGGCAGTGGCCGCAGAAAAGCGCCACTGGCCGTAAACGTCCAGCACCCGTTTGGCACCTTGGTAAGCCCATTGCTGTTCGCTCAGGCGGGTGTCGTAGTCGGGGTTCCAGTTGAGGTTGCCGCCCACGGTCAGCGGCATGCTGCGCACGCGGTAGTCCGCGCCCAAGTTGGCCGTCATGTCTGGCTGCCGGTCCAGGCGGTTGTCGGGGCCGGGCACCTGCTTGACCCGGGATTTGAAGAAGCTCAGGTTGCTGCGGATGTCGATGGGCCAAGCGCCTGGCCGCAGCTGGTCTAGCCGGAACTTGGCTTCCAGCTCAATGCCCTGGGTGGTGGCATCGCCCAGGTTCATGGGGGTGGACACCCAGCGCAGTTGGCCGGGGGCCCAATAAGGGCTGGGTTGCTGGGCCACGGTGTAGCGGATCAGGTCGCTGATTTGGCGGTGAAACACGTTGGCGCTGAGCACCCCGCCGCCGCTCAGGTAGCGCTCAAACGCCACATCGATGCCGGTGGCCTTTTCAACGCCTTCCAGCCCCGGGGATGAATT
>NZ_CALBEX010000332.1 GCF_937889215.1 uncultured Limnohabitans sp. | reverse complement strand
CCGTGATAAGCTGGAAGCTGTTAAAGACAAAAAATTCCAACAAAAACATCAGCCTTGCTGGCTGTGGCAATTCAGGATGGCAACACCATGGGCGCGACTGGTTATTTCACCCACCCCACTTGCTCCAAGCATGAAATGGGCGCGGGTCACCCCGAATGCCCCGAACGCTTAGGGGCCATCGAAGACCGATTGCTGATCAGTGGCGTGGACATGGCCCTGCAAAGGCGCGAGGCCACACCGGCCTCTTTGGCCGACATCGAGCTGGCACACGGCCGCATGCATGTGGCGGCTTTGCGTGGCTTGGGCGATGCCTTGCGCGAAGACATGGCCGCCGGCGGCCCCACACACACCAGCCTAGACCCGGACACGATGATCAACGTGCACACCTGGGATGCGGCGCTGGCCGCAGTCGGTGCTGCCCTGGATGCCACCGATGCCGTGCTGGCCGGTGAGCTGGAAAACGCTTTTTGTGCCGTGCGCCCGCCGGGCCACCATGCTTGCAGGGACAAGGCCATGGGTTTTTGCTTCTTCAACAACGTGGCCATCGCCGCCAAATATGCGCTGGAGCGCCATGGTCTCAAGCGGGTGGCGATTGTGGATTTTGACGTGCACCACGGCAATGGCACCGAGGACATCGTCGCCGGTGACGAGCGCATTTTGATGGCGAGTTTTTTCCAGCACCCTTTTTTTCCCGAAGGCGGCTCGACATCCAGCGCGGCCAACTTGGTCAACCTGCCTGTGCCGGCCTACACCCGTGGCATGGACATTCGGGAGTTGGTGGACATGATGTGGATGCCTCGCCTGGAGGCGCACCGGCCTGAGCTGATTTTCATCAGCGCGGGTTTTGACGCACACCGCGAGGACGACATGGGCCAGATGGGTTTGGTGGAGCAGGATTACGCCTGGATCACGCAACGCATCAAGGACGTGGCGCAGCGCTATGCCAAGGGCCGCATCGTCAGTTGCCTCGAGGGTGGCTACAACCTGAGTGCGCTGGGCCGCAGCGTAGAAGCGCATTTGCGCGTGCTGGCGGACGTGTGAGCGCCGGGTTTGGGCACAATCGAGGCATGACAAATCCCACAGCCCCCCAACCAACCGACCTGCTGCACGAGTGCGATGCGCGTGGTGTGCACCGGCTGACCCTCAACACGCCCGCCAGCTTCAACACCTTGAGCGAGGCCATGCTGGATGCCCTGCAGCTTGCCTTCAATGCGATCGCCCAAGACGCGCAGGCCCGCGTGGTGGTGCTGGGTGCGGCGGGCAAGGCTTTTTGCGCTGGGCACAACCTCAAGGAAATGCGGGCTCAGCCCGAGCTGACGTACTACCAAAAACTTTTCGCCCAATGCAGCCGCATGATGCTGACGATCCAAAAGTTGCCCGTGCCCGTGATCGCCCGTGTGCAAGGGCTGGCCACGGCGGCCGGTTGTCAGTTGGTGGCCCAGTGCGATTTGGCCGTGTCGTCAGACAAGGCCACTTTTGGGGTGAACGGTATCGATGTGGGCTTGTTTTGCGCCACGCCCAGCGTGCCGCTGGTGCGCAACATGCACGCCAAACAAGCGATGGAAATGCTGCTCACAGGGGGCTTCATCTCAGCCGATGAGGCTTGCCGCCGGGGACTGGTGAACCGGGTCTGCGGCGCCGCTGAATTGGACGCGCAAGTCGATGACTTGGTGAGCGCCATTTTGGCCAAGCCGCGAGAGGCGGTGCAGGTGGGCAAGGCCTTGTTTTACCAACAACGCGAGATGGGCATCGAGGCGGCGTACCAGCTGGCTGGGCAAACCATGGCTTGCAACATGGTGCACGATGTGGCGCAAGAAGGCGTTCAGGCCTTCATCGAGAAAAGGACACCCACATGGCGGGCGTGAGCAACAGCACGTTGTTCGATCCAATGACTTGGTTGGCGGCTTTGGCGCGACCCGAGTCGTTGACGGCGGCGGGTGCATTTGGTGTGTGTTTGCTGCTGGCCTGGCTGATGGTCTGGGGCGTGCGCCGGGTGTTCAGTGGCCAAGAATTGGCCATTTTGCTGGGCCGCAAGCTCTACGACGGTGTGCTGTTTCCCGTGCTGCTGCTGGGACTGACTTTTGTGACCCGCACGCTGCTGACCCAACAAGGACCGTCTCCCTTGTTTGAGGTGTTGTTGCCGGTGTGTATTTCGCTGGCGGTGATCCGTTTGGGCGTGAAGGTGCTGCAGGTGGCGTTCTCCAATGCCCCTGTGGTGCGGGTGCTGGAGCGCACGATTTCATGGCTGGCCTGGGGCGCGGTGGTGTTGTGGGTCACGGGCATTT
>NZ_CALBEX010000331.1 GCF_937889215.1 uncultured Limnohabitans sp. | reverse complement strand
TGGGTTGAGCCCAGGCCCCATTCGGTGACTGTCAAACGCCCTTAATTCACGGAAGAGTTGTATGTCTGCTCATGTTTTGTCTGAAATGGCGGTGCTCATGCGCCGTGAAGCCGTGCAAGGTGCCATGGCCCGCTGGCAGTCACACCGCTGGGTACTGGCCGATGTGGTGCCGCACGAGTTGGGTTTTGGTGACCAGCCGCGCTGTTTGCGTCAAACCGACGATGAGGCCTTGTGGATGTATCCCGGCTGGCGCTTGGCCTTGTTCACCGACGATGCCGAAGGCTATTGGTTGAACCAGACGTCGCCGACCCCCAGTTTTTTTGTGATGTGGCGCATGCAAGATGTGGAGGGCGAGGCATCCCGTGCCGTACCCCATGGCTTGAGTCTGAGTTATCACGACGCGGGGCGCTGGTTAGATGCCCAAGAAACCGTAGAAAACGTTCCCGCCTCCCCCGATGTGTTGGTGCAACTGCAGGCGTTCACTGAGGCTTTTTATGTGCCTGAGGTCAAAAAACGCCAACGCCCTCAGAGTTTTCAAGGCTTGACGGACCGTTTTGGGCAGCCCGCATCGGTCAGTACCCAGGAAAAACGCAAAGGCCCCGGTGGGGGTGGCCATTCTGGGCGTGTTGATTCCCGGGCAGGAGGCTGAGAATGACCGAGCCGTTTTTCAGCCGTTGGTCCAAGCGCAAACAAGCGCTGGCCAAAGGATTACCGGGCGAGGAGCCAGCGCAGGCAGGCCCCAGCGCTGCGGCGGTGCACGAGCCGTCTGCCACGCTGTGCCATTCATCGCCGATTCGTGGCTCTGCAGCGGACAGCCCCAACAAGGCAGAGCCTGTAGACGCCCCTTCGCCGAAGGTGGATTTGCCGACCCTCGATGACGTGAAGTCATTGACACCGTCTTCTGATTTTCAGCCCTTCATGCAGCAAGGTGTGGCCGCCAATGTGCGCAACGCGGCCGTCAAGAAACTCTTCACCGATCCGCATTTCAACGTCATGGATGGTTTGGACATCTACATCGGCGACTACAACACCCCAGACCCTTTGCCTGCGGGCATGTTGCAGAAAATGGTGGGGGCGCAGTTCCTGAATCTCTTTCCTAAAACCGAGCCCATCGAGCAAAAAATTTCAGCCGAAGGTCAATCGCCTCAGTCTGAGTCGATGTCACCAAGGGTAAACCCTGACCAAAGTCCTGTGCCGTCAGAAAGCTTGCCAGTTGTGGCACAGTCGCCGCAGCTTCTTCAACCTTTAGTTCTGCAGCCCGATACGGCGCTGCTTGTACCTGCACCGCCTGAACATGACGACCCTGATTTGCAATTGCAACCAAACCATGCCCCTGCAAGCCCAGACCCTGGGCCAAGCCCTGGGTGAAGAGCTGACGCTGCACACCACCTTGTGTCGCCGCGAGGCCGGGCAATTTCAAAAAGCCGTGAAAACTGGCGAGACCGTGGTGGTGGCCTGCACCCAAGAAAAGCGTCTCTTCAGTGAACTGGCCGAGCAAACCGAAGGCGCGATTTCGCCGATCCGTTTTGTCAACATCCGCGAAACCGGCGGCTGGGGCCGTGAGGCCGCGCACGCGACGCCCAA
>NZ_CALBEX010000330.1 GCF_937889215.1 uncultured Limnohabitans sp. | reverse complement strand
CGCGATCGCCGCGCACCCGCTGCATTGGCCTGTCCCGCTGCGGGCTTGTACACCAAGCACCAGCCCGCAATCGTTAGAATGTTATTTTTGAGTTCAGAAGCACCTGACATGACCACCGAATTTCGCCCCATCCGCGGCAGCATCCCTGCCTTGATCACCCCCATGCTCGCAGACGGCAAAGTGGATTACCCGACTTTGCGAAAACTGATCGACTGGCATGTGGCCGAAGGCACCGATGCCATCGTGGTGGTAGGCACTTCGGGAGAATCCCCCACAGTCACGGTGGACGAGCACTGCGAAATCATCCGTGTCTCGGTCGAACAAGCCGCCAAACGCATCCCCATCATTGCCGGTTGTGGCGCGAACTCCACCGCTGAAGCGATCAATCTGGCCAAATTTGCACAAAAAGTCGGCGCTGATGCCCAGCTGCAAGTGGTGCCCTACTACAACAAGCCCACCCAAGAAGGCCTTTACCAGCACTTCAAAGCGATTGCCGAGGCTGTGCCCGAGTTACCCGTGATTTTGTACAACGTGCCAAGCCGCACCGTGGCCGATCTCCAGCACGATACCGTGCTGCGACTGGCCGAGGTGCCGGGAATCATCGGCATCAAGGAAGCCACCAGCAACATCGAGCGCGCTCAGTGGCTCATCCGTGAAGTTCCCAAAGAATTTGCGGTGTTTTCAGGCGATGACGCCACCGCTGTGGCTCTGATGCTGTGCGGCGGAGCCGGCAACATCAGCGTGACCGCCAACGTGGCCCCGCGCCTCATGCACGAGCTGTGCATGGCCGCCATCCGTGGCGACGTCAAAGAAGCCATGCGCATCCAATTTCAACTGATGCCCGTACACAAAAACCTGTTTGTCGAAGCCAACCCGATTCCCGTGAAATGGGCCATGCAACGCATGGGCCTGTGTGGCCCCGCCTTGCGTTTGCCCATGACCGAGTTGTCCGAACCCATGCAACCGACGGTAGAAGCGGCCCTGAAGGCCAGCGGCCTGATCTGATTTATTGTCCAAGGATGTTTGTGAACTCTTCTCTTTTTGACGCCTTGTTCCATGTCCCCTTCAAACGCGCAGCCAGTGTGCTGGCTTTGGCCGGTGTCTTGAGTGCTTGCTCGGTTTTGCAAGAAGACAAAATCGACTACAAAAGCGCCGCCAAAGCGCCCAGCCTCGAGGTTCCTCCCGACCTGACACAACTGCGCAAAGACTCGCGCTACGCCATTGAAAGCACCTCCGCCACAGCCTCGGGCTTCCAAAGCGCCAGCAGCCGCGTGGTCGATGCCGGCACCGCCGCCAACCAGCTGGGCAACGCCAAACTGGAACGCCAAGGCAACCAACGCTGGTTGGTAGTAAACCAGTCCGCAGACAAGGTTTGGGAGCCGCTGCGAGAGTTTTGGACCAGCAACGGTTTTGTCCTCGTCACCGACGCGCCAGACATCGGCATCATGGAAACCGATTGGGCTGAAAACCGGGCCAAGCTCCCCCAGGACATCATCCGCAAAACCCTGGGCAAAGTGCTCGACGCCCTTTACTCCACCGGTGAGCGCGACAAGTTCCGAACCCGCGTGGAGCGCAATGTCCAAGGCGGCGTTGAGATCTATGTCACCCACCGAGGCATGGTCGAAAATTATGCCGACCCCCAAAAAGACCGAACCATTTGGCAGCCTCGCCCGAGCGACCCTGAACTCGAAATCGAATTTTTGCGCCGCCTGATGGTCCAACTCGGCACCTCACCAGAAGCTGCCAAAGCAGCCGCTGAAACGGCAACGGCCCAGACCCAAGCAGCGCAAGTGAGCCAACTCAACGGACAGCCCGTCATTGTGCTGAGCGACAGCCTCGACCGCGCTTGGCGACGCACCGGTGTCGCGCTGGACCGAAGCGGCTTCACCGTGGAAGACCGCGACCGCGCCTCTGGCGTTTATTTTGTGCGTTACGTCGCCTCCACCGCCGCGCAAGAGCCAGGCTTCTTCGGTCGCTTGTTTGGCAGCAAAACAGACACCATCTCGGCGCTCAACAAATACCGGGTCAACCTGACATCCACCACGCAAGCTCAGAGCACCTTGCGTGTGCTGGGTGCAGATGGCCAACCCGCCCAAGCTGCAGAGGCCGAACGCATCTTGAAGCTCATTGCGGCAGAACTTCGCTGACGCCGCTGTGCATGCCCCAAACCAGGGCATGCCAAATAAGCGATTGCCCAAGCCCGGGCATCAGGCCAAAAAAAACCCCGCAACGCGGGGTTTTTTTGTATCCCCAGTGCCAAAACACCGGGGAAACTGGGACCAATTACTTGGACTCAGCGGCTGGGGCAGCTGGAGCAGCAGCGTCTGCTGCGGGGGCAGCAGGAGCGGCAGCGTCAGCAGCGGCTGGGGCTGCAGGAGCAGCTGCAGGTGCAGCGACTTCAGCAGCGGGAGCAG
>NZ_CALBEX010000329.1 GCF_937889215.1 uncultured Limnohabitans sp. | reverse complement strand
AGTTGGGTGCAGGCACGAAGTTGCCAAGGCCGACTCAGGCCGATGGGTCTCCTTCGGGCAAGGTCTTCATTTCTGTGAAGAACAACGACAAGGCGCGCGTCATTGACGTGGCTCGTCAGTTGGTGGCCCAAGGTTTTGAATTGGTGGCCACCAAGGGAACGGCTGCGGCCATTCAGGACGCGGGCGTGGCTTGCGCAACGGTGAACAAGGTGACTGAAGGTCGTCCGCACATTGTCGACATGATCAAAAGCAACGAAGTCGTTCTGGTCATCAACACCGTGGAAGAGCGGCGCAATGCGATTGCCGATTCGCGCCACATCCGGACTTCGGCCTTGCTCAACCGCGTGACCACTTTCACGACCATTGCCGGCGCAGAGGCGGCGGTAGAGGGCATGAAGTACATGGACCAATTGGACGTCATTTCGATCCAGGAAATGCACGCGCAATTGGCCAATTGAAACCACGGCCCTGGCCAAATGCCTGGCGCTGAGCTGCAGGCATAATGTCAACACTCACCGCCGAGTCTTATCGCTCGGCGGTTTGCTTTTGGAGAACAGAACATGTCAACCATCCCGATCACAAAACGCGGGGCTGAAAAGCTCAAAGACGAATTGCACCGTCTCAAAACAGTCGAACGTCCCGGCGTGATCCAGGCCATCGCTGAAGCACGCGCTCAAGGCGACCTGAGTGAAAACGCCGAGTACGATGCTGCCAAAGACCGTCAAGGCTTCATCGAAGGCCGAATTCAGGAAATTGAAGGAAAGCTGTCTGCTGCCCAGATCATCGATCCGGCTTCGGTGGATGCGGGTGGCCGCGTGGTGTTCGGTACCACCGTCGAATTAGAGGACGAGAGCTCGGGTGAGCCCGTGACTTACCAGATCGTGGGTGAGGACGAAGCCGATTTGAAGTTGGGCCTCATCAACATCAGCAGCCCGATTGCCCGCGCCTTGATCGGCAAGGAAGAGGGCGATGTGGCCGAAGTGCAGGCCCCAGGTGGCGTACGCCGGTATGAAATTGTGGGCGTGTCGTACGTTTGAGGCGTGAAAAAGGCCGTTGATTCACGGCCTTTGAAAAAAATCTTCGGTTTCAAACGGCAGCAAGCCATTGTTCAATTTACTCGTGGCGGCCTTTTTTGATCGATTTTTGCTTCGGCTTGGCCCGCTTGATCTGACCGCCAGCGGCCAAACGCTGGTTGCCCAAGACGCGCACAGTTTTGACCTCTGGGCGTTGACCGCCACGTGAGCTGTATTTGAGGATTTTGAAGTCCCGTGGACCCGCTTTGCGGTCCTCATCGGTTTCCTTGATCTTCTCGGGCTGTGGACGCCAGAGGATCAGCAATTTGCCGATGTGCTGGATGGGCGCCGCGTTGAGTTGGTCAGCCAGTTGAGCGAACATGGCTTCTCGGGCTGCGCGGTCGTCGCCCAGCACGCGAATCTTGATCAGGCCATGCGCATTCAAGGCGGCTTCGGTTTCCTTGACGACGGCAGGGGTCAGGCCATCGCCGCCGATCATGACGACCGGATCAAGGTGGTGGGCATCGGCGCGAAAAACTTTGCGCTCGGAAGGTGTGAGTTGTATTTGGGACATCCCGGTATTATCCCCCGCAAGGACGCAGAAGAATGAAAGTCAAAACCAAAAGTAAAAAAGTCAATAAAGCCTGGTTGAACGACCATGTGAATGACACCTATGTGAAGCTGGCCCTGAGAGAGGGTTATCGGGCTCGGGCCGCTTACAAGTTGAAGGAAATCGACGAAACCTTGGGCCTGATCCGTCCGGGCGATCTGGTGGTGGACTTGGGCTCGGCACCCGGTGCCTGGAGCCAGTACCTGCGCCGCCGTTTGTCACCGGATGGGGCGGCCGTGGGTGAACTCAATGGCTGCATCATTGCCCTGGACCTTTTGCCCATGGTCCCGGTGGAGGGCGTTCAGTTTATCCAAGGGGATTTCCGGGAAAACGAGGTGGCGGCCCTTCTCGAGGCGGCCCTGCAGGGGCGCCAAGCTGACGTGGTG
>NZ_CALBEX010000328.1 GCF_937889215.1 uncultured Limnohabitans sp. | reverse complement strand
AACCCTGCGCGATGCGCCTGGCTGTCAATTCGAACAGCTTGTAGATCTGGCCGGTCTGGATTATTCGGCTTACCGCGAGGTGGGCACCGACGGACTGCGCTTTGGCGTCACGGTGCACTTGCTGTCGGTGAGCCTGAACCAGCGCGTGCGTGTGCGAGTGCTGTGCCCCGATGACGATCTGCCGCTGGTGGACTCGGTCAATGACATCTGGAATTCGGCCAACTGGTACGAGCGCGAGGCCTTTGATTTGTACGGCATCGTGTTCGAAGGCCACAACGACCTGCGCCGCATCCTGACCGACTACGGCTTCATTGGTCACCCTTTCCGCAAAGACTTTCCACTGTCTGGCCATGTCGAGATGCGCTACGACGCCGAGCGCCGTCGCGTGGTGTACGAGCCGGTCAGCATCGAGCCGCGTGAAATCACGCCGCGCATCATCCGGGAAGACAACTACGGAGGCCTGAACTGACATGGCCGAAATCAAAAACTACACCCTGAACTTTGGCCCGCAGCACCCAGCCGCGCACGGCGTGTTGCGCTTGGTGCTCGAGTTGGATGGCGAGGTCGTGCAACGCGCCGACCCGCACATCGGCTTGTTGCATCGTGCCACCGAAAAGCTGGCCGAGAGCAAAACATACATCCAGTCGCTGCCCTACATGGACCGCCTGGACTACGTCTCAATGATGTGCAACGAGCATGCCTACTGCTTGGCCATTGAGAAAATGCTGGGCTTGGACGTGCCCATGCGTGCCCAGTACATCCGTGTGATGTTCTCGGAAATCACCCGCGTACTGAACCACCTCATGTGGCTGGGCTCACACGGCAACGATTGCGGTAGCTCCACTGTTCTGATCTACACCTTCCGAGAACGTGAAGACCTGTTTGACATGTACGAGGCGGTGTCTGGTGCGCGCATGCACGCGGCTTACTTTCGCCCCGGTGGTGTCTACCGCGACTTGCCAGACAGCATGCCGCAGTACAAGGTCAGCAAGATCAAGAACGCCAAAGCCATTGAGCAACTCAACAAAAACCGCCAAGGCTCGATGCTCGACTTCATCGATGACTTTACACAGCGTTTTCCCAAGTGCATCGACGAGTACGAAACCCTGCTCACAGACAACCGCATCTGGAAACAGCGCACCGTGGGCATCGGCGTCGTCTCCCCCGAGCGCGCCCTGAACCTGGGCATGACCGGCCCGATGTTGCGCGGCTCCGGCTTCGCCTGGGACTTGCGCAAGAAGCAGCCCTACGATGCTTACGATCAGGTTGAATTTGATGTGCCTGTGGGCAAGACCGGTGACAGCTACGACCGCTATTTGGTACGTGTGCAGGAGATGCGTGAATCGAACCGCATCATTCAGCAGTGCGTGAAGTGGTTGCGTGCCAACCCCGGCCCGGTCATCACCGACAACCACAAGGTGGCACCGCCTGCACGCGAAGGCATGAAATCAAACATGGAAGACTTGATCCACCATTTCAAGTTGTTCACCGAAGGTTTTCATGTGCCTGAAGGCGAGGCCTATGCCGCAG
>NZ_CALBEX010000327.1 GCF_937889215.1 uncultured Limnohabitans sp. | reverse complement strand
GCCCACTTGCTAGAGCCCACCCACAGCGAGCGCTTTGCGGCAGTTCTGGACTTGCATTACCCCACATGGAAAGAGGCCAGGGCAGAGCTAAATGCTTTGCCGTTGGCCTCTTTGGAGCAGATACAGGGCTGACGCTTTAAAAGCGCCGCCCCTCTGTCGGGCTTTATTTGTTGTAAACCCAGTCGCGCAAGGTCAGCGATATCTCGGGCACGTAGCTGATCAGCATCAGGCAAGCCAGGATCACGCCGATGAAGGGGATCAAATCTTTGACAACATGTTCGAGTGAGATTTTCGCCACCGTGCAGGCGGCAAACAGGTTCACGCCGAAGGGTGGGGTGATCATGCCCAGTGCCAGATTGACCACCATGATCATGCCAAATTGAACGGGATCGATGCCAAAGTACATGGCCACCGGCACCAATATGGGGGCCAGCACCAAGATGGCTGCACCGGTTTCGATGAACATGCCAATGATGAACAAAGCCAGGTTGATGCCCAACAAAAAATAAAAAGGCGACTGCAACACCTGCTCAAGCCACATGCCAATGGCCGCTGGCACCCCCGCTCGGGTGATCATGAAGGCGAACAGCCCCGCGTTAGCGATGATGAACATGATCACCGCACTCGAGATGACCGATTTGCGCAGGATTTTGTACAAGTCCTTGATGCCGATCTCACGATAGATCAAGGTGCCCACAATGAAGGCGTAAAACACCGCCACGGCCGCTGCTTCGGTAGGCGTGAAAATGCCGCCATAAATGCCGCCCAACACGATCACCGGCATGATCAATGCCCAGCCGGCTTGCCAAGTGGCCTTGCCGAAACCCAAGCGATCGTCGCCGTCGTTTTTGCCCCAACCTTTGAATTTGGCAAAGAGCCAGACAAACAGCATGAGGGCACCTGCGATGAGTAAGCCCGGCCCAACGCCCGCGACAAAAAGCTCACCAATCGACACTTCGGCACTTACGCCAAACAAAATCATGGGAATCGACGGGGGAATGACCACCCCCAATTCGGCCGATGTGGCTTGCAACGCGGTGGCCCAAGGCTTGGGGTAGCCGTGTTTGATGAGGGCTGGAATCAAGATGGAACCAACCGCGAAGGTGGTGGCCACCGACGAGCCCGAGACGGCCGCAAAAATCATGCAGGTCAAAACGCAAGTCATGGGCAGGCCGCCCTGAATACCGCCAACGACGCTTTTGGCGAACTCCACTAGGCGGCGTGAGATGCCCCCAGTTTCCATGAGGTTGCCCGCCAAAATAAAAAATGGGATGGCGGCCAAAGGGAACTTGTTGATCGAGTTGAACATCTCCTTGACGGAAATTAGCATGTGGGCATCGGCCACCTGGATGCCGACAATGGCCGACAAGCCGATAGAGACGGCCACCGACACGGTCAGTGCAAAGCACAGCAGCATAGTGAAAAGCATGGCGAAACTCATATTGTGGTCTCCAATTCCATGCGCTGTGGGTCGAGCCAAAAACCGATGATGCCAATGATGCTGAAGACGGCGCCGACTGGCAAAGCCAAATAAGCCCAGAACATGGAGACATTTTCAAGGCCAATCATGGACTGCACGCTGCCGCGCTGGGCATAGTCCCATCCCCACCACAAGATGATGCCGCACAGGGTGAGGGAGGTCGTGGCCACCACGCTGTCCAAGATCCGGCGCATGCGTTGGCCACTGAGGCGGTAAAGCATGTCCACGCTGATCATGGCCCCTTGGCGGAAAGCCATGGGAATCCCTAAAAAAATCATCCAAATCAGACAAAAGCGGATCAATACCTCGGTCCATTCAGCGGGTGACTCAATGATAAATCGCGTAAAAATTTGATGGATGCCGAAGGCAGAAGCCAAAGCCATCATGACGCAGGCAACCATCATCGACAGGGACGTCGTCCAGTGCTCGAGGCGCAAAAAGAAACGTTTCATCGGTCTATCGCGTTGCCAACAATAAAAAAAACGCCCGCCAGCAGGGGCTGGTCGGGCATTACTAAGAAGCCTCAGTTCACTTGTAGTTGCGAATTCGGTCCAAGTTCTCCTTGCCAAATTTCTTTTCAAATTCTTTGAACACAGGCGCCATAACGGAAATGAATTTAGACTTGTCGACGTTTTCGACAACGGTCATGCCACGTTTGCGCAATTCAGCCACACCCATTGCATCGTCCTTGTCAACACGGGCTCGGTTGGCTTTGGCACCTTCTTTGGCGGCATCCAAGAAAATCTGTTGATCGGCTTTGCTGAGTTTGTCAAAAACCGCCTTGTTCATGAGGAAAACAGAGGGTGAATACACATGGCCAGTCAGTGTGACGTGTTTTTGTACCTGATCGAACTTGGCGGCCATGATCACCGAAAGTGGGTTCTCTTGGCCATCGATGGTGCCGGTTTGCAGGGCGGTGAAGACCTCTGGAAAGGCCATGGGCGTGGTCACAATGCCCAGACCTTTGTAAGCCGCCACGTGCACCGGGTTTTCCATGGTGCGCATTTTCAGGCCCTTCAGATCGTTGGGGCTGTTTACAGGTCGCTTGTTGTTGGTCATGTGGCGAACGCCGTTTTCAGTCCAAGCCAACGCTTTGAAGCCTTTGGGTTCGAATTTGGCCAACAACTCTTGTCCGATGGGGCCATCGAGCACAGCTCGGGCGTGCGCTTTGTCCCGGAACAAAAATGGCACATCCAAGATGGCTGTTTCGGGCACAAAGTTGGGCACGGGGCCGGTTGAGTTGTGGGCCAGCTCTTGGGTGCCCAGTTGGACCGATTCCATGACTTCTCGCTCGCCGCCGAGAGAGCCGGAGTAAAAATTCTTGATGACAATGCGTCCATTTGTGCGCTTTTCAACTTCTCTGGCCAAAGTGACAACTGCCTCACCAGCGTGAGAATTTTCTACAACAGAAATGGCGTTGCGCATGATGATTTGCCCTTGGGCTGAGGTGCCGACAGTGAGCCCCAAAGACATGCATGTATACAAAAAAAGTTTGCTTAATTTCACAATAGACTCCTTGTTGGTGAATGCAACAAAAAAGACAACGCCAATTTGTTGACCACCAACCTTACTGACATAACATGCAAATACCAATAAGGGTTTACGAGGAGCATTGGATGCGGGCTTTTGGGAAGTATTTCATTTGGGACACTTGACGGCAATGCTTGAAAAAGCAAAAGTGCATCAAAGAGATCGTGCAAATTTTTCAAATACCAGTCATAAATAACAAGGCTAAGTCATGAGCGCCAACGATTCAAAAATATTCAAAGTGGGGATCACCTCCGATGTCTTGATGAGCAACGGCGAGCCTATCTTTGGCCAAGAGGTTTTTGATATCTTGAACCAGCCCGGTTTGGAGTGGGAGTTCATGGATGCGCATCCTGAAATTCTTCCCGAACATGTGGCCCGTTACGACGCGATATGCGCCATGTTGACCCGCTTGACCCCGGCCAGTTTGCTCACCGCCCAGCCCAGACTCAAGCTGATTGCGCGCTTTGGTGTGGGCTACGACACCATTGACTTGGGCAGCTGCAAGAAGGCCGGCATCTTGCTGACCATCGCGCCCGATGGCGTTCGCCGTCCTGTGGCGGTTTCAGCCATCACCTTCATGTTGATGTTGGCCCACAAAGTGGGCATCAAAGACAGATTGACCCGCAGTGGGCGCTGGGTTGAAAAATCCGACCACATTGGCACGGGCCTGACGGGACGGGTGCTAGGCTCGATTGGTGTGGGCAACATCGGTGCCGAAATGTTTCGTTTGGCCAGGCCATTCGATATGCATTTCATCGCCCATGATCCGTATGCCGACCCAGCACTCATGGCCTCGCTCGGGGTGGAGCTTGTGGATATGGAGACTTTGTTTGCACGCGCTGATTTTCTGACCGTCAACTGTCCCTTGAACGACAAGACCAAGGGCTTGGTGGATGCGCGTTTGCTGGCTTTGATGAAAAAAACAGCCTACGTGATCAACACCGCACGAGGGCCCATTGTGGATGAGTCGGCGCTGTATGCGGCCTTGGTGTCACATCAAATTGCAGGCGCTGGGCTGGATGTGTTTGAGGTGGAGCCTACGCCTGCCGACAACCCTTTGTTGCAGCTTGACAATGTGGTCGTAACCCCGCACGGCATCTGCTTCACCGATGAGTGCATGCAAGCCTTGGCGGCCAGCGCTTTTCGCGCGGTTGTGGATGTCATGCAGGGGCGCAAGCCGCCATACGTTGTCTCAACTTAAAGCCACTTGAATTGCCTTAGCTTTTCAATAATTGAAAGTCAAACCATGAGCCATTCTCCCCATTTGAAAACAGTGCTGATGTCCGGTGAGGTCGTGGCGGGCGCCATGGTTTTTGAATTCTTCACACCCGGAATTTCCCGTATTTTGGCCAACGCTGGGGCTCGGTTTGCCATCTACGACATGGAGCACACGGGCATGGGTTTTGAAACCCTGAAGTGGTTGTTTGCCACATCGGGCGGCCTGAACATGGCCCCCATGGTGCGCGTGCCGACGGGGGGCTACACCTGGATGGCCCGAGCGCTGGACTTGGGCGCGCGAGGTGTGATGGTGCCGATGGTGGAGACTGTTTCGCAGGCCGAGGACTTGGCGCGGGCATGCCGCTACCCACCTGCTGGCAGGCGCGGCGCTGCATTTGGCTTTGCCCAATGCGATTACCTAGGGGGGAGCGTGGTAGAGAAAATGCTTGACTACCATGCCCGAACCTTATTGATTGCCCAGATCGAAACAGAACGGGGTTTACAAAACGTGGAAGAAATCGCCTCAGTCGATGGCGTGGATGTGCTCTGGGTGGGTCATTTTGACTTGTCTAATTTCATGGGCATCCCGGGGCAATTTGATCA
>NZ_CALBEX010000326.1 GCF_937889215.1 uncultured Limnohabitans sp. | reverse complement strand
GCGCTTGCCAAGCGATGATGCCGACTTTTCAACCCGGTGGCTTTTGATCATACAATTCATGACACATCGGCTCAGCGGCCGGATGCCCATAGAATCGAAGGCTCGCCCGGTACCGGGTGAGCCTTTTTCGATGCATTTACATGCCCCTTGTCTCGCTTGCAAATAAGCGCTCAGACACTGCGGTAGCCTGCCCGACGCACAGCCCCCAACACCGATGATCCCAACCGTTTCGTACCCCATTCGACACATTGCCAACGTTCTGTGCCTTGCCGTTTTAGGCCTTTTGAGCCAAAACGCCTTGGCTCAGATCACCTCAATTGCGCCCGCCGCTATCACGGCTGTGCAAGGGGCTCCTGCCGTCGGCCTTGGCGTTAATGCAGAGCCTGCAGCGGCAGCTTCATTACCAACTGCCAAGGCACCGAGCCTGCCAGTAGCACCCGACATGGGGGCTGCAGACACGCAAGGCTTCGGCGTCAAAGAAGTGCGCACACCCCGACCCCAAACGCCCAGCCAATTCCAGCGCTTTGTGCAGGGCAGTACAGGCACCATGCTCTCGCACTTTGGCAGCACCTTGTTTGACAACCCCCAGGCTTACGCCATCGACGCCGCCGCCCCCGCACCCAGCGAATACGTGCTCGGCCCCGGTGACCAAGTGCGCATCCAAATCTGGGGCAGCACCGACTACAGCGGCAGCCAAACACTCGACCGCAACGGCCAAATCAGCCTGCCCAAAATCGGCACCATTCAGCTCAACGGTGTGCAAGTCAAAGACCTCGAAGCCACCTTGCGCCGCAGCGTGGCCACCGTCTTCACCAACGTCACCGTCAACGCCAGCCTGGGCAAGCTGCGCGGCATCACGGTTTATGTGGTCGGCCAAGCGCGCCAACCCGGCACTTACAACCTGAGCAGCCTGTCTACCTTGGTCAACGCCGTGTTTGCCAGCGGTGGCCCCGGCGTGAACGGCAGCATGCGCGCCATCGAGCTCAAGCGCGGCGGCAAAACCGTCACCACCCTCGATTTGTATGACTTCATTGCCCAAGGCGACAAATCCAAAGACGCTTCCCTGCAGCCCGGCGATGTCATCATGATCCCACCTGCAGGCCCGCGTGTGGCTGTAACGGGTGCCACTGACCACGATGCCATCTACGAACTCAAAACAGGCACGACTTTGCAAGACGTGCTGGCCTTGGGCGGCGGCGCCCCAACCTTGGCCAGTGCCCACAAAGCCCTGGTGGAGCGCATCGACCCCCAGCAACCCGCCGCACCCCGCCTGGTGCAAAGCCTCACCCTCAATGCCCAAGGCTTAGGCCAGACACTGCGTGATGGCGATGTCATCACCCTGTTGCCCATGAGCCAAGCCTTTGCCAACGCGGTCACCTTGCAAGGCGCAGTGGCCCAGCCCTTGCGTCATGCTTTCAGGCCTGGCATGCGCGTGCAAGACCTCATCCCTGACCGCGAAGCCCTGATTTCCCCAGACTTTTACAAGCGCCGCAACCAGCGCGTACAAAACCGTATCGCTTCGCTCAAATCGCAAGGCTTCACACCAGAGCAAATCCTGGCCCTGGAGCGCGCCGAAACCTTGCCCCAAGACATCGACCTCAGCACTGAAATCATTGCCCGTGACCCCCAGTTTGGTCAGGCTGACGGTCAAAACAACTTGGACCGTCTACGCAGCTTCGGTCAGCAAATCAACTGGGACTACGCCGTCATCGAGCGTCTGAACAAAGCCGAACTGCGCACCCAACTCATTCCCTTCAACCTGGGCAAAGCCATTGTCCAGAAAGACCCCACGCACAACCTCGAGCTGCAAGCGGGTGACGTCATCACCATCATGAGCAGCGCCGACCTGCTGCTGCCGGTTGAGCGACAAAACCGGCTGGTCCGCATTGAAGGCGAGGTGCTCGCCCCCGGCATCTACCAAGCCCAGCCTGGCGAAACCCTGCAGCAACTCGTCGCCCGCGTGGGTGGACTGACGGCGCAAGCCTACTTGTTTGGTGCCGAATTCACGCGTGAAACCGTGCGCCAACGGCAACAAGAAATCCTCGACCAACTCTTGCGCCGTCTCGAAGCGCAAATGCAAAGCGCCTCCGCCAACCTCAGTGCCAACCTCGCGGGTGAGCGCGCCGCCCAAGCCGCCACCTTGCAGCAACAGCAGCAAGCGCAAATGAAGTCGCAAATTGACCGGCTCAAAAACCTGCGCTGCAAAGGCCGCGTTGCTCTGGAGCTTGACCCTGCCCAAACCACCCAAATGGGCGGTATGACGGGATTGCCACTTGAGGCGT
>NZ_CALBEX010000325.1 GCF_937889215.1 uncultured Limnohabitans sp. | reverse complement strand
GGTGCAGGTCTTGGGGGCGACCCCAGCCGCCTTGTTGACAGCGTCGTCTGATTTGCAGGCTCTGAAGGCGGATTTCCAATTTACCCCCGAGCCCGACCGCGACGGGCTGCACTGGGTGCGTGCCACGCCCCAGAAACCCGATGGTTCCATCCGTTCGGTGATGGTGGGTTTGCGTGCCTTGTCTGCTGGGCCGGTGTTGGCTGTGTTGGATGTTCAAGACAGCCTTGGGCAGCGCTCGGTGTTGACGTTCTCGGCTTTTGAAAACAACCCCGTTTTGCCCGCCAGCACCTTTGTTTTCAAAGCCCCAGCGGGCACTGACGTCATCCGACCCTGAGGCTTTCCGGGTTTAGATGAAAGCCACCCATTTAGCGCCGCATGCCCCTTTGGCGGAGCGCCTGCGCCCCCAGCATTTGGGCGAAGTCATTGGCCAGCAGCATTTGCTGGGTGAGGGCATGGCCTTGCGTTTGGCTTTCGAGTCAGGTCAGCCGCACAGTTGCATTTTGTGGGGCCCGCCGGGCGTCGGTAAAACCACCATTGCCCGTTTGATGGCCGATGCGTTTGACGCGCAATTTCTCAGCATCAGCGCTGTGCTTGGTGGTGTCAAAGACATCCGCGAGGCGGTTGAAAAAGCCGAGGCCGCCCGAACCGGCCTGCACCCACAACGCACCATCATGTTTGTGGACGAGGTGCACCGCTTCAACAAAGCTGTCAAGTCATATATAAATCAACAACTTAGGAAGGTGTTTGTGCAATTCCTTGTGCTTCCCCATTGTTCAATGGGGGTGAAGCATGGCTGATTTGTTCGCACAAGAGCCTTCTGCACCACTGGCTGAAGCACTTCGTCCAAAGACCTTGGACGAGGTGGTCGGACAGTCGCACTTGCTGGGTTGTTGAATTGCATCCAATAGTGAGCCACTAAACCTAGGTATTTGCATCCAAATTTGACCCACGTAGTCAAACTCTCCTGCTCAGCATTGAGCAGGAGACACAGGAGTGATCAACGTGGCGTTATTAAGTGTGATCAGGCGGTGGCACCTGAGAGATGGAATGAGCATTCGGGAAATATC
>NZ_CALBEX010000324.1 GCF_937889215.1 uncultured Limnohabitans sp. | reverse complement strand
CATGTCGACCAAAAAGATCGCGCCGACTTCTTTGGCGATTTTGGCAAAACGCTCAAAGTCGATGTGCAGCGAATAGGCAGAAGCACCGGCAATGATCAGTTTGGGCTTGTGCTTGCGGGCCTGGGCTTCCATCGCCTCGTAATCGATGGCTTCATTGGCATCCAAGCCATAAGACACGGCGTTGAACCACTTGCCGGACATGTTGAGCGGCATGCCGTGGGTCAGGTGACCACCTTCGGCCAGGCTCATGCCCAAAATCGTGTCACCCGGCTTGAGGAACGCCAAAAACACGGCTTCGTTGGCCGATGCGCCGCAATGCGGTTGCACGTTGGCCGCTTCTGCGCCATAAATTTGTTTGATGCGGTCGATGGCCAATTGCTCGGCCACGTCCACATGTTCGCAGCCACCGTAGTAGCGCTTGCCGGGGTAGCCTTCGGCGTATTTGTTGGTGAGCTGGCTGCCTTGGGCGGCCATGACAGCGGGCGAGGCGTAGTTCTCGCTGGCGATCAGTTCAATGTGGTGCTCTTGTCGGGCGTTCTCAGCCTGGATGGCGGCGAACAGCTCGGGGTCGGTTTGTTCAATCAGAATGTTGCGGTGGTACATGGCAGTCCTTTGGATGGAGGTGACCTTGACCCGAACCGAGGGGTTCATTGACAAGGGCTGCCCAGGCGAACGGCTTAAAACCGGGCGAGGGGTTTGATGTCCCCGGCAGGTTGTGCGCTTCCCAGTGGTTCGGGGGCGGCACCTGGCCGCCTCGCTCCACGTCAGAGTGCCCTGTTTTGTTTCAAAAACAGGCTCCTATCGCCAGTCGCGCACCCTCGAAGTGTAGCCCAGACAGCCCCCATGTTTGGGGGACATGCCGTCACAGTGGGTCTTGTTGGGCCCTCAAGGCCTCGGTGCCGGGGTGCTGGTTGTTGGCTGTTTTTTGGCCTTGGCTGATGAGGTCCAGTCGCTTTTGTTCGGCCAAGACGCGGTCGGTGTATTGCACTTCATTGCCCTGTCCAGATGCCACGCCATAAAGGCGAATGGCTTCTTCGACGGTGGCCGATTGCTGCATCAGTGTCTGCAGTAAGCGTGTGCCCACCCGCAGATTGGTCAAGGGGTCGAAGGCGGCAAGGCGGCCACCGAAAGCGGACAGGGCGTGCGTTTGGGCTTCGGGTTCAATTTGCATTAAGCCCATGGCGCCACGGCTGCCCGAAGCAAAAGGATTGAAGCGTGACTCGATGGCCATCACGGACAAAATGAGAGTTGGTGCAATTTGGCTGCGCTCACCGATGGCCCAAGCCTCGGACACCAAGGCCCCCAGCGGCTCAGGAGAAATTTTGTATTTTTGGCTGAGCCATTGGGTGACCGCCATTTGTTCGCGACTCAGATCTCGGATCAAGGTCGCAGTCGAGCGCTCGGCAGGGGTCGGCTCGGACAGAAAACCCATGGTCTTGGCCTGTTCCACCTGCCGTATTTCGAGCCAACCGATAAGTGTCTCGCTGACCCGCTGTTGTAAATCGGGGCGGGCAAACATGGTCAAGGTGACGGCCACGACGGTCAAGCCAATCAAGGCCATGCCGTGTCGGGTGATTTCGACGAAGCCTTCACCGATATCGTTGACCAGGGTGGACAGAACCAACCGCAAGCGGGTCCATTGCAAATGCGCTGTCATAGCACTTCCTCTCATGCCAAGTCCAAGCAGCGTTGGCTGCGGGCACTTGATGGGTTGGGGGTACGAGACCTGCAACAAGCGAGTTGCACTTTTGCAGGTTGAGCCGGGTTCGGCAGCGGTGCGGGGAAATCCCACTTAAATTCAAAGTTGTGCGGATTCTAGGAACTTTTCATAACCAGTCAAGTATAAGAAACTTGCCTGATAGATGTATTTGGCTATATAAAAATCTTGGGTATCTGAAATGTGACAGAGATTGGGAAGGATTGCTAGCCAAACGCCTCTGAGGTCCAAATACCAGCGAAAATAGGCATTTGACGCCGATTGCGCTGAATTGCATTTGCAGCTTCAGTGGAGTTGGGCCGGATGCCACATTGGCATGCACCGTGTTTTTAAAGTATTGACCGTGACCTCATCTTCCAAGCCCTTTGACATCCATGCCCTTGACCCTTTGACGGCAGGCATTTTCACCGCCCCCACATCCGGAGAGCGCAGCGCCCGATTGCGCGACTGGTTGCTGACCGATCCCCATGAGGATTTGATGGCCGAGGTCTACCGCGAGTTGTCCAGCCGTGACAAAGGTGTGGCCAAGCTCCTCAAAGAAAAGCTCGACGAGGTCAAGCGCACCCACGGACAAGAAGCCCTGGCCACTGAGTGGGCCCAAAAGGCAGAGCACTTGCTGCAGGCTTCGCGCTTGAACATCGCTGACGCCCTGGGGTGGCAGCGCGATGCGGCCAAGGCCGGTGCACCGCTGTCGCGTGAACCCCTGGCGGGCCTGAAGCAGCGCTTGGCCGAGGTGGTCAAAGGCGTTGAAGATTTGCAACACCAAGTCATGGTGCAGCGCGAAGCTGCCGTCTTGTTGGCCCAGCGCATCGAAGTCTTGTCCACCAAACCCCTGAGCGAAGCTTTGGGAGGGCAAACTGGCTTGCAGGCCGATGTGGGGCAATGGCAAAGCCAAGCCAACGCCCTGACCCAAAACACTGTCTGGCCCAGTGTGGACCTGAAGTTCCCCTCGCAACTCGAAGCTGCAGGCAAGCAGCTGCAAGCGGTCTGGGATGGGTTTTCGGCCGCGGCAGCCTCGGCCACTTTGGCCCAAACCGATGCGGACACCGCTTTGCCTCCTGTGCCAGTGTGGGCCGAAGAGATCCGTCGTTTGCGCGGCGAAGTGAGCGCCGTCGCCTCGCCAGCCACCGAGTCGGGCAAAGCCGACAAGGCAGATAAGCCCGAAAAGACTGAAAAAGCCGCCAAGCCAAAAATGGACCCAGCCCAACGCCAGGCTTTGCGCGAGCAGGCCACTCAGGCCGTGACCTTGGTGCTGGAAGCTTTGGAAAAACAAATCACCGAAAGCGAAGGGGCCGCTTTGCCCGAGGCCACCATGGCCCTGCGCGCTGAACTCAAGACCCACGGCAAACAACTGGACACCAGTCTGGACGAGCGTTTGCACAAGGCCTTGACCGCCGCGGGCGATGCCGAAGGCTGGCAACGCTGGCTGGCCGACCAGGTGCGCACCGATCTGGTGAACCAGGCCGAGGCCCTGCTGGACGCTGAGAAAGCCCCCACCGTGGGTGGGCGCAAGATGCAAGACAAACTGCGCCACCTGCGCGACAGCTGGAAGCAAATCGACCAAGGTGGTTTGCCCAACCACGCGCTTTGGAAGCGTTTTGACGCAGCCTGCAACGAGGCCTACAAAACTGTGCTGGCCTGGCTGGAGCAGATGAAAAAAGACTCGGCAGACCAACGTGCCCAACGCGTGACGTTGATGGACGAGGTCAAGGCTTGGACCGCCGAACATGCCGAAAGCGACGACTGGCGTGCACAATTGCGTGCGCTGCACCAATTTGCCGACCGCTGGCGCAATGCGGGCCATTTGAGCGAAAAAGCCTTTGGCGAAATGCAAGCACAGTGGAAGGCCATTTTCAAAGCCGCCGCTGCACGACTCGAAGCCGCGCAAAAAGCCAGTGTCGAGCGCCGTCAGGCGTTGATCAACGAAGCACGCGAAGTGGGTGCTGCCCCAAGCTTGCGCGTTG
>NZ_CALBEX010000323.1 GCF_937889215.1 uncultured Limnohabitans sp. | reverse complement strand
GACATCAAGGAAATGGGTGACGGCTGGACCATCGTGACCAAAGACCACTCTTTGTCAGCGCAGTGGGAACACACGGTGCTGGTGACCGAGACGGGCTACGAGGTCCTGACCATTTCGCCAGGCATGCCGGCTTTGCCAGACTTCATCCAAACCGCGACCACCGCCTGAGATGAGCGATCAGGCACCGTTGGCCGATCTGGCGGCACTGCGCGACACCTACAAGCGCGACAAGGCGGCGGTTTTGCAAACCCTGGCCAGCAGCGGCTCGGCGGTGCGGGGCCTGAAACAAACGCTGCGCCAATTGTCCATTTTGGCCGACGGTTTGCTGATCCAGCTCTGGCACAACGCGGGCTTTTCTGCTGATCTGACCTTGGTCGCCGTGGGCGGTTTTGGTCGGGCTGAGCTGTTTCCCTATTCCGATGTGGATGTGCTGGTGCTGCTGCCGGCGGGACAAACACCCGAAAACAACCCCGGCCTGCAAACCCAACTCGAATGCTTCATTGGCAGTTGCTGGGACACCGGCCTGGAGATTGGCTCCAGCGTGCGCAGCCTTGACGAATGTTTGGCCGAGGCCGCCAAAGACATCACGGTGCAAACCTCTTTGCTCGAATCGCGGCGCGTGACGGGCAACACCCGGCTGTTCACCGAGTTCCAAAAGCAATACCAAGAAGCCATGGACCCCCAGGCCTTCTTGGTGGCGAAAACCCTGGAAATGCGCCAGCGGCACACCAAATTTGAAGACACGCCCTACGCGCTGGAGCCCAACTGCAAAGAATCGCCCGGTGGGCTGCGGGATTTGCAGGTCATCTTGTGGGTCGCCCGTGCCGCGGGCCTGGGGCACAGCTGGGACGACCTGGCGCGCAAAGGCCTGGCCACACCGCTGGAGGCGCGTCAGATCAAACGCAATGAAGCGTTGCTCGGCCTGATTCGGGCGCGCCTGCATTTGCAGGCCAAGCGCCGCGAAGACCGTCTGGTGTTTGACCTGCAAACCAACGTGGCCGAGAGTTTTGGCTTCAGCTCGGATGTGACCCCCGAGGGCCGCCTGGCCCTGCGTGCCAGCGAAAAGCTGATGCGCCAATACTATTGGGCCGCCAAGGCCGTGACGCAGCTGAACCAAATTTTGTTGCTCAACATTGAAGACCAGCTGAAGTCGGATCGAGGCGAAAGCATCGACCATTTCCGGCCGTTGAACGAGCGCTTTTTTGAAAAAGCTGGCCTGATCGAAGTGGCCAGCGACGACCTCTATCAAAAACACCCGCACGCCATTCTCGAAACCTTTTTGCTTTACCAGGCCACCCCAGGCCTGAAAGGCTTGTCGGCCCGAACCCTGCGGGCGCTTTACAACGTGCGGTCCATCATGAACGGCCGCTTTCGCGCCGACCCAGTCAATCGACAGACTTTCTTACAAATCTTGCAGCAGCCACAGGGCATCACACACGCCCTGCGCTTGATGAACGACACCTCGGTGCTGGGGCGCTACCTGTGGGTTTTCCGGCGCATTGTTGGACAGATGCAGCACGACTTGTTCCACGCCTACACGGTCGATCAGCACATCATCATGGTGCTGCGCAATGTGCGGCGGTTTTTCATGGCCGAGCACACCCACGAATACCCGTTTTGCTCTCAATTGGCCAGCGACTGGGACAAGCCCTGGATTTTGTACGCGGCCGCCTTGTTCCACGACATTGCCAAAGGCCGTGGCGGTGACCACTCCAAACTGGGCTGTGCCGAGGTCAGAACCTTCTGCCGCCAACACCAGATCGGCAAAGAAGACGCTCAACTGATCGAGTTTTTGGTCAGCGAGCACCTGACCATGAGCCATGTGGCCCAAAAAGAAGACCTGGGCAACCCCGATGTGATTGCCCGATTTGCCCAGCGCGTAGGCGACGAGCGCCACCTGACAGCCCTGTATTTGCTCACCGTGGCGGACATACGCGGCACCAGCCCCAAAGTGTGGAATGCCTGGAAAGGCAAGCTGCTGGAAGACCTGTACAAAGCCAGCTTGCGCGTGCTTGGCGGCAGTGCGCCGGATGCCAACACCGAAGTGCAGGCCCGCAAGCGCGAAGCCTTGATTGAGCTGGCCCGCCAAGCGCAGCCCCACGAAGGCCACAAAGCCCTTTGGGACACGCTCGAAATCAGCTATTTCATGCGCCACGATGCCTCCGACATCGCTTGGCATGCACGCCAACTAGCACGCCATGTGGCGCTCCCCACGCAGGACGGTCCCCGAACCATCGTGCGCTCGCGGCCGTCACCTGTCGGAGAAGGCCTTCAAGTGCTGGTGTTCACCCCTGATCAACCGGATTTGTTCGCCCGCATTTGCGGGCATTTTGACCAATCCGGTTTCAGTATTTTGGATGCCCGTGTGCACACCACACGAACCGGCTGGGCGCTGGACACCTTTCAGATCGTGACCAGCATGCTGCCTGAGCACTACCGCGAGCTGATGACGATGGTGGAGTCGGGATTGACCCAGACGCTGGAAAAACAGGACGCCCTGCCCTCGCCTTCAAAAGGGCGCATTTCACGCCGCGTGAAAAGCTTTCCCGTCAGCCCCCGAGTCACCCTGAGCCCAGACGACAAAGGCCAAAAATGGCTGCTCAGTTTGTCCGCCAGCGACCGCATCGGCTTGCTCTACAGCGTCGCGCTGGTGCTCGCACGGCATGGCATTCACCTGCATTTGGCCAAGATCAGCACCTTGGGTGAACGCGTCGAAGACACCTTTTTGATCAGCGGCGCCAAGTTGCAACAAAACCGTGCGCAGATCGAGATTGAGACTGAATTGCTCGCAGCATTGCAGGCCGCATCATGAAGAAGTCCCCGCCGCTTCTGCGGCATGCACCCGGTCAACAGATCACTGGCTCATGCGCGACGAATAACGACACACCGCCGGATCAAACCAAGTTTTCGAAAATTCGGCCATCTGGTTGCTGGAAGTCCAGGACACGCGTTCAATGTAGCCCACACAAGCACCAGGCAAGACGGCCAGCGGTCGACACACCCAATCCGGTGCTGCTGCCGCACTGATTTGGTCTTCCACGCGGGCGATCCAAACACCCAGACGTTGCTGATAAAACAGGTACATCGAGTCGCCCATATCGTCTGCGGTCAAATCGGTGCAAGCGCTCGCAGAAAACCAGATTTCTTCAAGCGCCACAGGTTGCTGGCTCAAAAATCGCATGCGACGGACCCGCCAACACATCTGTTCGGCTGGGACCAAGGGCGGCAAGTGGGATGGGTAGGCCTGCAAACTGACATCAAGGATGCTGGCGGTGGGCAAGCCGGGACCGTCGACCAACTCCAAGCGGAACAATTCGTAAATTTGTTGCTGCGTGCCTTTCGTTTGCCGAACATAGGTGCCCGAGCCCTGGATGCGCTCCAAAACCCCCTGCTCCTGCAGCAGGGCCAACGATTTGCGTAAAGTGCCCACAGCCACGGACAAGGTTTGGGCCAGTTCAGCCTCGGTGGGCAGGCGCTCACCACCATGCCAATAACCGGCCTTGATTTGTCGGGCCAGCAATTCGGCAATTTGCAGGTAAACGGGCAGTGGTTTCGCAGGTTGAGCAGCTTTCATGATCACAGTATGACAAACACGGGGAAACCCGAATGACGTCGGGCCGTAATTCATATATCATTCATTCACATTTTGTGAGGAATCCAGCATGAGCATTGTCCCCGTCAAAGGAGAAGACATCCAGGGTGCCGAAGTCGCCTGGTTCGCCCCCCTGTGTTCAGATGACTTTCGGCATTTGGGTGTGCCCGAAGGCGATTTGCGCAGCAATTGGGCCAACACCAGCCGCATCGTCGAACGGGCTGAAGCCCTGGGTTTTCGCAACATACTTTGTCCTTCATCCTACCAAGTCGGACAAGACACCCTGACCTTTGCCGCTGCGGTGGCGCCTAAAACCTCACGCATGAACCTGTTGGCGGCGATCCGATGCGGTGAAACCCACCCGGCGATGCTGGCGCGCACGGTGGCCACGTTGGACCACATTCTGGAAGGCAGGCTGACGCTCAACGTTATTTCATCCGATTTTCCTGGTCAACAAGAAGACAGCGCCTACCGCTACCGCCGCTCATGGGAAGTGGTGGAAATCCTCAAGCAAGCCTGGACGCAAGACGAGATCAACTACGACGGCGAGATTTACAAGCTCAAAGGACTGTCCACGGACCCGGTGCGGCCTTACCAAACCAACGGCGGACCGCTGCTGTATTTCGGCGGCTACAGCCCCGATGCTTTGGCCCTTTGCGGCGCGCATTGCGACACTTATCTGATGTGGCCTGAGCCCAAAGACATGCTCGCCCAGCGCATGCGAGACGCGCATGCCCAAGCCGAAAAGCATGGCCGCTTGCTTGACTACGGCCTGCGCGTGCACATGATCGTGCGCGACACCGAAGTCGAGGCGCGTGAATACGCAGCCGAACTCGTGTCACAACTGGACGACGATAAGGGCCGGGAAATTCGCCAACGCGCACTGGACGCGACCAGCTTGGGCGTGTCGCTGCAAAGCGCCAACCGAGACCGCGCCGACGACGAGGGCTACGTTGAGCCCCATCTGTGGACGGGTGTCGGGCGCGCCCGCAGTGGCTGTGGTGCCGCCTTGGTGGGCAGTGTCGATCAGGTGCTCAGCACCATCCATGACTATCAGAAAATGGGGATTCGCGCCTTCATTTTCTCCGGCTACCCGCATCTGCAAGAATGCGAGATCTTCGGCACCAAAGTGCTGCCGCAGCTCAAAACCGTGTCACTGGCACACGAATATGGCCGTGTCCCGGCCCACACACCGCCCACACCGCTGGGCACAGGAGTCCGCAAATGAATTCAACCGATATCGGCCGCATTGCCTTGCCCAATGGGCAAAGCCTCAGCCGCATGGCTTACGGCGTGTGGCGGCTGTCCGAAGCGCAAGACCACTCAGTGCAGGCCAACTTGGCACGCATAGAGTCTTGCCTGGACCAAGGCATCACCACTTTTGACCATGCCGACATCTACGGTGATTACAGCTGCGAGGCCTTGTTTGGCGACGCCATCAAGGCCAAGCCAGCGCTCAAAAACCGCATCGAGATCGTGACCAAGACCGACATCATGCTGCTCTCGTCTCGGTGGCCCAACACCCGGGTCAAGCATTACGACACCAGCCCCGCTCACGTCTCGGCCAGTGTCGAGCGTTCGCTCTCACGCATCGGCGTGGAGGTGATTGATCTGCTGCTGATCCACCGCCCCGACCCTTTGATGGATGCCCAAGGTCTGGGTGCGTGCCTCGATGGTCTGATCGACGGTGGCAAACTGCGCGGCGTGGGGGTGTCCAACTTCATGCCCTGGGACGTGGATTTGCTGCAATCGTGCATGAAGCACAAACTGCAAACCAACCAGCTGGAGTTGAGTTTGCTCAATACTGCCCCCTTCATCAACGGACAATTGGCCCATGCCCAGCAGCACCGCATGCCCGTCATGGCATGGTCTCCTCTGGGGGGCGGGCGTCTGCATTCACAAGCCAAAACCCCCGGCACAGCGGCAGCCAGACTGGCGCCCAAATTGGCCGAACTGGCCCTCGCCTCAGGCACCGACACCACCGCCGTGGCGATGGCCTGGCTGATGCATCACCCGGTTCAAATTCTGCCCGTGATGGGCAGCAATCAAATCGAGCGGATTGCCCATTTTGTTAATGCCACCCGTGTCCCAATGGACCGCCAGACTTGGTACGAACTGTACGAATTGGCCAACGGCCACGAAGTACCCTGAACAACCCACAACATCCCTTCAATCAGTCACCCTGTTCTTGAAAGTTTCCATGCCCAAAATGCCTGATGACCTGGTAGCCGCTGCAGCACGGCCCGCCCTCCAGGAGCCCGCCGAATACCGCAAGGCGCTTTCCTGCTTTGCCACCGGGGTGACCGTGATCACCGCCCGGTGGCAGGGCAGTGACTGGGGCATGACCTGTAACTCATTTGCGTCGGTGTCTTTGGAGCCCAGGCTGGTGCTGTGGAGTATTCGCAAAGCAGCCACCAGCCTAGAAGCTTTCACGCAATCGGGCGGCTTCACGGTCAGCGTGCTGTCACACCAACAAGAAGCCATTGCACGCCAGTTCGCAACTGGCGACATGGCCGCACGCTTTGCGGGTGTGCCCGTGCAGCGCCAAACCAACCAACGCCAACGCCTGACCGGTGCTGCGGCCTGGTTTGACTGCCAGCTTCACCAACTGGTGGATGCAGGGGACCACCACATTGTGATCGGGCAAGTGCAAGACTTTGGCTGGCAAGACGATGCCAGCGCATTGACCTTCTGGCGCAGCAAATTCGGCCAATTTGAGGCCCTGCCTGCATGATCACGCTAGGGTTGTGGTTTGTGCTGGTCGGCGCTGCTGGCGGTTTCACTGCAGGCCTGTTTGGTGTGGGCGGTGGTTTGGTCATTGTGCCCACGCTCTACTTTCTTTGGCATAGCGATCCCGTGCTGGGGCCTGAAGTCATGCATTTCGCAGTGGCCACTTCGCTGGCCTGCATTGCCACCACATCGGTCAGCAGCTCATGGACGCATTGGCGTGCAAAGCGTTTGCAATTTGACAGCTTCCATTGGTTGGCAGGTGCGGTCAGTGTGGGAGCCGTCACGGGGGTCTTGATGGCCAACGGGGTGCCCAGTCGGTGGCTCAAAATAGCCTTTGGCCTGTTTGCACTGAGCACCTGCATCAGCCTGTTGGTTAAAAAAACGCAAAGCATCAGCAAGCCTTGCCCAGATCGCAAAGAGTTGGTGGGCGCCGGGGCGTTCATTGGCCACATATCGACCTTGCTGGGGGTCAGTGGCGGGGCCATGACCGTGCCTTATTTGGTGCTCAGAGGCGTCGACATGTGACAGGCCGTGGTCGTGAGTTCGGCCGTTGCCATTCCCATTTCTTTGATTGGGGCCTTGGGTCTGGGTTTCACAGGGCCCAACACCCCGCAGACCCTGGGCTATGTTCACGTCCCCGCTTTTTTCGGCATCAGCTTGGTGAGCATCTGGTTTGCCAACTGGGGCGCTCGGCTTTCTCAACGCTTAGACAAACGCAAGCTTCAACTCGCATTTGCCGGATTTTTGGCCTTGGTAGCCT
>NZ_CALBEX010000322.1 GCF_937889215.1 uncultured Limnohabitans sp. | reverse complement strand
GGTTTGGCGGCGCTGGGGGCGGCGGGTGCCTGGCCTTGTGCCTGGATGCTCACAGAAAAAGTCAGCCCGCACAGCAGGCCGATGATCCGGTATGGCTTGGTCATTGTTTCTCGCACAGAAAGTCGTGCGGCGATTATACAACCTGTGTCTTTTTGCAGTCGGGTTCCGTGGTTTTGGGCTCACGGGCCAGCGGCCATTGCGCTGCCGCGCTGCGCGCCACCTGGCCAGCCCCGTCTGTCGCAGCGCGTGCCCAGGGTCAGAATCTGGCCACCAGGCCCACGCTGAAATTCCTGCCCCACAAAGTGTGCTCACGCGTGTTGAAGCCAAAAACCTGCCCGGCCGTGCTGGTGAAGGCTTGTGGCGCTTGGCGATTGAGCGCGTTGCCGAGGGAGGCCCGCAAACTCACGGCCGGGCTGATTTGGTAGGCCGCATGCAGGTCCAGCGTGGTGAAAGACGGGACCGCAAAACCCGTGAGGGGCGTGCTTTGCAAGGTGGCCAAGTTCACGCCGGATCGGTCCTGATCGGCATAGCCGGAGGTGTAATTGAGCGCCCCATGCAGGCTCCAAGTGGCCGTGCTAAGCCCCGCTATCCAGCGCAGCCGCAGACGCGGGGTGATGGTGTCGGTGATTTTGTTGTACCGCCCCAGATCCGACACAAAAGCCTGACCGGGCTCGGACTGGTCTTGAGACTTGAGGTTGTAAGTCCCCTGCACAAACAGGTTCCATTGGCCCATGTCGGTGGGCGCACGCCAGCGCACATCAAAATCAATGCCGGACTTTTTGCGCTGGCCAATGTTGTAGTTGGGCAAACGCATGGCCAGTGTCCCATTGCTTTGCATCAAATAGAACTTTTCATATTGGATTGGATCGGCATACACCGCGGTATCTGACAGGGTGGAAATCACATCGCGCATGTCGATGGACCACCAGTCGGCGGTGACTGAGAAGTTGCGTGTGGGCCGGTAGGCCAAGCCCAATGATTTTTGTGTCGACAACTCGGGCTTCAAGTCTGGGTTGCCCGTGCCGTAAATGGTCATCGCACTTTTGGCACAAGACACCGTGCGGTCCTGGCTGGTGCTGAGCCTGGCCGCCACCGACAGCATGTCCGGGCTGCATTCATTGATGTAAGTCGTTGTGCCAACGGCATACAGTTTGCTGACATCCTGCAATTGCGCCAGTGACGGTGCCCGAAATCCGGTGCCCCAGGACGCCCTGGCCGACCAGCCGTTGTCGAAGTCGTAACGCGAAGCCAACTTGCTGTTGTGCGTGGTGCCCAAATCGCTGTACCGGTCCCAGCGTGTGGACGCGGTCACGTCCCACTGCGGGGTCACAGGCAGCTGAAGCTCCAGATAGGCGGCCTGAATGTCCCGCTCGGCCTGAAAACTCGGCTGCAACTCCGTGTTCGAGACGTGCCGGTAGTCCGTGCCCTCGCGCCGCCACTCCAGGCCTGTGCCCAACATCACGTCCTTGCCCTCGATCTCCATCAGCGGGCGCGACGCCCTGACATGGCCGACGGTGGTGTGGGTGGTGCCCTCGTCCCAGGTGTTCCAGACGTTGCGCAAGCCATTGAGTGTGGCTGTCAAAGGGTTGTCAGCCGTCAGGGGTTTGAGCATGTTCGGATCGCTCAAGACCCGGCCACTGACCAAGCCCTGACCCACAAAATCCGTGACCTCTACTTTGCGGCTCACTTGCGCCTGAGCCCTGTACAACTCGGCTTTGTAGTCCCAACCGCCCCAATCCCCTTTGAGACCTGTGGCCACACGCCAGTTGTTTTGTTCATAGGCCCGCTTGAGGCCGTGCAGCAAACTCGGCGACCACAGAAACTGGGTTTTGGCAGGGTCAAGGCCCGCACGCAGCGCCTCTTGGACACCCACCGAATCGGGGGACGGACCCAGGCTGTAAACCAGTTGCCGCCAGCCTTGCCCCGCCATTTCGCCGTCAGTCAGTTGTGCGTACAGAACTTCGGCATAGGCGGTGGTGCCATCGCCCAGCCATTTTTCCCCATGGAGCAAGAGCTTGCGGCTGTCTTGTTGGGGGTAAATGGTCAATGCCGAGTAAGCGTTGTACTGGCACGATGGCTGGCCGAGCATGGGCACATAGCCGCTGGGGCACTGTCCGTCCTGGTGCAGCAAGCTGAACACCTTTCTGGGCGTTCCGTCGGCCGCATCGGCAGGCTGAAAGAACACGCCCGGGGTGGCGTACGAGGTCAGGCGTTCGCCGTCGATGGCGTACTGCTGCCCATCGCGCTCCACCACATACCGGCCTTGGGCGTATTGGGGTCGCTCGCTGGCTTGCAACGGGTCCCGGTGAAACAGCTCGGCCGTCAGCCGCAGGCTGTAGCCATCTTTTCTCAAACTGCCCTTGCCCGCGTTCAGGGTGATTTGATGGCCTTGGCCACCGCCTTGCGAGGTGCCCAATGTTTCCGCCGCGATTTCAAAACCCTTTTGCTCGGTGCGCGTGATGATGTTGATCACCCCCGCGATGGCATCCGATCCGTAAAGCGACGAGGCCCCGTCCGACAGGATCTCGATTTTTTCAATGGCCGACAAAGGCACGGTGTTGATGTCCACACTGGGCCGGTCCACACCGAACACACTTTGGCGACCATAAGAGGACAGCCGTTTGCCATTGAGCAAAAGCAGCGTTCCGGCGGGCAAGCCGCGCAAGGAGGCCGTGGTGTAACCGCCGATGGTCGTGGTCATGGCGGCGCTGTTGACCACCATGGACATGATGGGTAAGTTGTGCAAAACATCGACCATGTTGCTGGCCCCAGACCGCCGGATGTCTTCGCGTGTGATCAGCTGCACTGGCAAAGCTTTGGTTTGTTCCTTGCGAACAATCGATGACCCCGTGATCTCCACTTTTTCAAACTGGCGGTATTCCAGAGGCTTTTCCACCACCTCGACCAAAGGGTAGGTCTTTGGGGCTGGATCGCTGGCTTGAGCCCATGTGTGGGACATGGCGCACGCCGCGCCCAGAAACAACGAGGCGTGTTGCAGTTGAATCAATGACAAGGTTTTTTTCATGGCCAACTTCCTTGGCGCTGGTGCGCTCTGAAGGGTTGGATTTTGTCATTGG
>NZ_CALBEX010000321.1 GCF_937889215.1 uncultured Limnohabitans sp. | reverse complement strand
GTTGATAACCTCTGGCGCCCGGCGCTCGATCTCGGGGTTGCCGCGTTGGACCGAGTCAAAGTCAAGGTTGGCGGCGTTGGTGCCCGTGGCCATGGAGCTGGCCGCGCTGCCGCCCATGCCAATGCGCATGCCAGGGCCGCCCAGCTGGATCAGCAAGCTGCCCGCAGGGAATTCGATCTTTTTGGTTTGCTCGGCGTCAATCTGACCCAGACCGCCCGCGATCATGATGGGCTTGTGGTAGCCACGCACCACACCATCCACGGTCTGCTCGTATTCGCGGAAATAGCCCAGCAAGTTGGGACGGCCAAACTCGTTGTTGAACGCCGCGCCGCCCAATGGACCTTCGGTCATGATCTGCAACGGGCTGGCGATGTGCTCGGGTTTACCGCCCACTTGGTCCGACATGCCACCCCAGAGTTTGGACACGGTGAAGCCCGACAAACCCGCCTTGGGCTTGGAGCCGCGACCGGTCGCACCTTCGTCGCGGATCTCGCCGCCCGCGCCCGTGGATGCGCCGGGGAAAGGCGAAATCGCGGTCGGGTGGTTGTGGGTTTCCACTTTCATCAGCACATGGTGCAAGGCTTGCTCGGCTTGGTAAGCCGCGCCCTGCTCACCGGTTCTGGCCACAAAGCGCTCAATGTTGTGGCCTTCCATCACCGAGGCGTTGTCCGAATACGCCACCACCGTGTGCTGGGGGCTGCGTTGGTGCGTGTTGCGGATCATGCCGAACAAGCTCTTGGGCTGGGCCACACCGTCGATGGTGAACTCGGCATTGAAAATCTTGTGGCGGCAGTGCTCGCTGTTGGCCTGCGCGAACATCATCAACTCCACATCGGTGGGGTTGCGTTTGAGACCCGTGAAAGCGGTGACCAAATAATCGATTTCGTCTTCGGCCAGGGCCAAGCCCCAAGTTTTGTTGGCTTCTTCGAGTGCCTTCTTTCCCATTTCAGGGCCGCCACCCAACACATCCACATGGTCCATTGGCGCCGGCTCTAGCGCGGTGAACAAGGCCGCCGCCTCATAGCGGCCGGGCATGGCCGACTCGGTCATGCGGTCGTGCAGCGCAGCGGCAACTTGGCCCAACTGCTCGGCGCTGAGCTTGGCGGTTCCCAGCAAACCCGACTTGAGCGTCAAACGGTATTCGGTCAGGCGCTCGACGCGGCGCACCTCAAAACCGCAGTTGTGGGCAATGTCAGTGGCTTTGGACGCCCAAGGCGACACGGTGCCCAAGCGGGGGCTGACCACGATCACGGGGCCGTCGGTCGGTCCGGCGTAAGGCTCGCCATAAGTCAGGAGGGCTGAAAGTGACTGTTTGTGGGCCTCGGCCAAAGGCGTGGTGGTGGCGACCAGGTGGACAAAACGAGCCGAAATGCCCTGAATTTGCGGTGAAATGGCGGCCAATCGTGGCAACAGCTGGGCAATGCGAAAGTCACTGATGGCGCTGGCGCCTTCAAAAGTCGTGATGTGCAGGGACACGGGGTGGCCTTGTAAAGAGACGGAAAACCGCTGTTCCGGGGCCGCTGACTGGGGCTGACCGGCAAAGCGCCTATTTTAGCTGGGGAAACCCTGATTTCTGAGCGCAATGGGCAGATCAAAGACGGATCAGGATCGCGTGAAAAGGGTGATCAATACCAATCGGTCAATCTGGTCCAAGCACTTAACGGTCTTTTAACTTGTAGGTCGGCGGCTTCAGCCCCGACATGGACTTTTGCCATGCCCGGCGATTTCGGACCTGAAGGTGCCGACCTACAGCGGACCGTCTTACTTCTGCAAGAAAGTCCCCATCAAGCCTCAACCCAGCACCGAAGTCGCCTCCATCTCGCGCCGGATTTTGTAGGCGTGGGTGCTGGTGTCCATGGCCACATCGTCCCAAGTCAGGCTTTGGCCCTTGGCCACAGGGCGAATGACCTTGACACCGTGCGCCAAGCCCAGCGGCACGCCTCCCATGCGCTTGGAGGTGGCGGCGGGCAGCAGCTTGCCCCAGACGGTGTAACCGCCCTCGCCGTCCAGCATGTCGCCAGGCTTCAAGTCGCGCTTGGCGGTGGCGACCACGTCGGCATTCCAGCCGATGGCCACACCGGTGGGTTCGTTGCGCAGGGCCACACTCGCCACGCTCACGCCCACTTCCAGGCCAATCAAATGCCAGCGCTTGTAAAGAGTGAAGTAACGGCCCGAGGGGTCGGTGTGGGCGTTGTACTCTTCAAAGCAGTTTTTGATGTAGTCGGTCTCGGCCTCCACCGTGACCCACACGCCCATGCGGATGTCGTAAGGGATTTTTCGGCCATCGGTTTCCAGACTGGAAATGACCTCGACCATGCCCTTGCGCTCCAGTACGCCGCCTTCCGAGATCGGGCGGGTGACATACGGAATGTCTTCCACACTGGCGGGTGGGTAAAGCAAACCGTTGCTGGGCACGCCCAAACCGGTGGCATTCGACACCGCCGTACTTTCAGTCGAGGGCTTGGAGCCGTCCAAAAAGCTGTTG
>NZ_CALBEX010000320.1 GCF_937889215.1 uncultured Limnohabitans sp. | reverse complement strand
CATCGGTGGCGAAGTCCAACAAATGCAAGGACAAAAACACGTTGATGCGGTCGGTTTCGCTGCCAATGCGGGCGATCAAATCACCGGTGCGACGGTCTCCAAAATACGCCAAGGAAAGTTTGAGCAAATGCTCGTACGTGGTGGTGCGCAGGTCGGCCCCAATGCGCTCAGACACCAGCGCCAAGATGTAGGTTTTGGCCCAGCCCAGACCCCAAGCCAGCAAAGCCGAGCCGAGCAAACCCAGCAAGTACAGCACCACCAAACCCGGATCGATGTGCGCGCCATTCTGGTACGGAATCAGCACATCGTCCATCAGCGGCATGGTCAGATACGGCGGCACCAGCGTGGCGGCGGTGGAAGCCAAGGTGAGCAAAAACCCGATCAGCAACGACCGCTTGTAAGGGCGCGCAAAACGCCACAGTTTGAGCAGGGTCCAGGTGGAAGGCGGGTTCAAGTCTTCTCGGCTGCAAACAGGGCAATCGTCATCGCTCTCGCTCAGTTTGGCCTGGCACACCGGGCAAACGGGGCACAAGGCGGCATGCCCTTGGGCCGGGCTGGTTGCCGCAGAGCCATCGGCCAAATCTTGCCCACCAGCTGCAAGGCCTTGGGCCCTTTGGCGCTGTTGCGCCTCAAATTGGGCCACCCAACGAAAAACCGACTCTTGCAGGCCCAGCGTGAAGCGCCAGACCGCCAAACGGCCTTGGAGATCTGACAAGGCCAGCTGGCCCACCCCAGCATGGTCAGTCTGGTGCCAACGCTGCTGCGCAGACAAGGGCCAGCTTTGCCAGATTTTTTGCGCTGCGGCAAATGACAACACGCGCTGATCGGTCAAAATCAAAGCAACTTTGTTGAACTGCAAGGACGCATCCAGGTCAACCAAAAGCCAGGCTGTTGCGTTCTCATTGGGTTGCAGCCTCGATTGCACCTCTGCATGCCACTCGGCCGGAACGACCAAACGCCAAGGCGCAGAGGAAAGTAGTGAAGACATGAAGGCTGAACCCCAAAGAATCCGGCCCGCCTCGGTGGCGAGTCGAAAAAAACACACACCGATCTGGTCTCAACCGCCAGTCCACGCCATGAACCTGTTGAACCCTGAGCCAGCCACCAGAACACTGGCCGCCACCACGATCGAGCGCCGATTCTATCGCTGCGCCCTTCCAGCATGAGCACACACGCCATCCAAATTCTGCGCATGACCCACTTGCGCGGTCCCAATATCTGGACTTACCGCCCAGTCATCGAGGCCTTGATCGACATCGGCGACCTGGAAGACTGCCCCTCCAACACCCTGCCCGGTTTCGGGCAGCGTCTGGCGGCTTGGTTGCCCGGCCTGGTGGAGCACCGCTGCAGTGTGGGCGAGCGCGGCGGCTTTTTGAAGCGCCTGGAAGAAGGCACCTGGCCAGGCCACATCCTGGAGCATGTGGCGCTGGAGTTGCAAAGCCGTGCCGGCATGCAAACCGGTTTTGGCAAAGCCCGCGAAGCCGGTCCGCGAGGGGTCTACAAAGTCGTCATCCGAACCCGCCACGAGGCCGTGAGCCGACAAGCCCTGCAATCGGCACGCGACCTGATTTTGGCGGCCATCGCCGACCAGCCTTTCGATGTGAGTGCCGAAATCGCCAAACTGAGCCACATGGTGGACAGCCTGTGCATTGGCCCAAGCACGGCCAGCATCGTCGACGCCGCTGGCGACCGGGGTATCCCCAACATCCGCCTGAACGACGGCAACCTGGTGCAATTGGGTTACGGCCATCGGCAACGGCGCATCTGGACCGCCGAAACCGACCGCACCAGCGCCATTGCCGAAGGCATCTCCAAAGACAAAGACCTGACCAAGCAGCTGCTGAGCATGTGCGGCGTGCCGGTGCCCGAAGGCCAGACCGTGGACAGCCCGAGCGCCGCTTGGGAGGCTGCCCAAGAACTGGGTTTGCCCGTTTGCGTCAAGCCCTCCGATGGCAACCACGCCCGGGGGGTGTCGCTGGAGCTGTCACGCCAGGAAGACATTGAAGCGGCCTACGGCATCGCCCTGGCCGAGGGCAGCGAAGTCATTGTTGAGCGTTTTATCCAGGGCGAAGAGCACCGCCTGCTGGTGGTGGGCGATCAGGTGGTGGCCGCCAACAAAGGCGAAACCGCCAGCATCACGGGCGATGGTGTGCACACCGTGCAGCAGCTCATTGAACTGCAGATCAATTCCGACCCCCGTCGCGGTGAAGAAGAAGGCTTTCCGCTGGACACCATCCGACTGGACGAACACACCACCTCCTTGCTGGAGCTCAAACGCCAAGGCCTGAGCGCCGACAGCGTGCCCGAAGCGGGCCGCCCGGCGCTGATCATGCGCACGGGCAACATGTCGATGGACGTGACCGACCTGGTGCACCCCGATGTGGCGGCCCAAGCCGTGCTGGCCGCCCGGGTGGTGGGCCTGGACATCGCCGGGATCGACTTGGTGGTGCAAGACATCGCCAAGCCGCTGGGGCCACAAGGCGGCGCGATGGTCGAAGTCAATGCCGGCCCGGGCTTGCTGATGCACCTGAAACCGGCCACGGGCCAAGCCCGCCCGGTGGGCCAGGCGATTGCGCGGCATTTGTTCAAGCCCGATGACAACGGCCGCATTCCGGTCGTGGGTCTGATGGGCGATGGCGACACCACACGCGTTGCCCGATTGCTGGCTTGGTTGCTGCACCTGAAGGGCCTGCACACCGGGCTGTCGTGCGCCGAGGGGCTGTTTTTGAACCAGCGCCAACTGCAGGCCAGCGACGCCATGGACTGGGCGCAAGCGCAGCGCTTGCTGATCAATCGGGGCGTGCAAGCGGCCGTGTTTGAAAGCGATGCCTGCCACCTACTGACCCAAGGCCTGCCCTATGACCGCTGCCAAATTGGCATCGTCACCCGCATGCCCCGCGCCACTGGCTTGGACGACCTGTACCCCGGCGGGGATGAAAAAATGCCGGGCTACATCCGCACCCAAATTGATGTGGTGTTGCCCGAAGGCACGGCGGTGCTGCATGCGGCCGACCCCCAAGTGGCCGCACTGGCAGACCATTGCGACGGCAGCGTGCTGTTTTATGCCGACGACGAACACCACCCCACTTTGAGCGCACACCGTGCCCAAGGCCATCGTGTGGGCTTTTGGCGTGAGGCCCAACTGGTGTTGGCCGAAGGCAGCAAAGAACATCTGGTGTTGTCCAGCCAACGACCCGCTGTGGCCCGTCTTTTGAAACTGGGCAACTTGACCACCCGCGACATGCTGGTGGCAGCTTGCGCGGCGTGGGCATTGGACATGGGCACCGACCTGATTCGGGCTGGTGTCAAAAGTTTTGGCACCCCACCTACCGCCTGAAACCCGGCCCACACTTCTCCAGGAAACCCTGTTCATGCAAGTCTCCCGAATTCGCGCTTTGCGCGGCCCCAACTTGTGGAGCCGCCACACCGCCATGGAAGCCATCGTCACCTGCACACCCGAGGGCAGTGGCTTGTCAGCCCAGCACCCCATCGAGCAGCAACTGCGGCGCATCTTCCCTGAGGTCGGCCCCTTTGACGGGCAACGCCCGGGTGAGGCCGCCACCTTGGCGCATGCCCTCGAAAAAGTCACGCTCAGCCTGCAAATCCACGCTGGCTGTCCCGTGTCGTTCAGCCGCACCACCCCGACCGAAGAACCTGGTGTATTTCAGGTGGTTGTGCAAAACACCGAAGAAGCGGTCGGCCGATTGGCGCTGGAACTGGCGACGCAATTGTGCCAAGCCGCCATCCAGGGGATCGGTTTTGACCTGGAAGCCGCCATGGCCCAACTGCACGAACTCGATGAAGACGTGCGTCTGGGGCCATCCACTGGTGCTATCACCGATGCCGCCGTGGCCCGGGGCATCCCAATCCGCCGGCTTACCCCAGGCAGTCTGGTGCAATTGGGCTGGGGCGCACAGCAGCGCCGCATTCAGGCCGCCGAAACCGACACCACCAGCGCCATTGCTGAATCGATTGCGCAAGACAAAGACCTGACCAAAAGCCTGCTCCACGCAGCAGGGGTGCCTGTGCCCACAGGTCGCCCGGCCCACAACCTCGCTGAAGCCTGGGCCATTGCCCAGGAAATCGGGCTGCCCGTGGTCCTCAAACCGCAAGATGGCAACCAGGGCAAAG
>NZ_CALBEX010000319.1 GCF_937889215.1 uncultured Limnohabitans sp. | reverse complement strand
CCGTGCCCGGGGCCTTGATCGTGGGCCTGGGCTTGGCCATGCTGGCCAATCTGCCGTTCAAGCGCAAATGGCCTGTGCGCCTGTCGTTGCTCTTGCCTTGGGCCTTGCCCCTGTCTTTTGCCGGGCTGATTTTTGCCTGGTTTTTCCATACCGAATATGGCGTGGTGAACGACGTGCTGTTTCGCCTGGGCCTGCAAACGGAGCCCACCAGCTGGCTGCTGAAACCCAACTGGGCGATGGCAGCCATTTGCCTGACCATCATCTGGAAGACCTCGTCTTTCATGGCCCTGATCTTGTTGGCTGGCCTGCAAATGATCCCCAAATCCCTGTACGAAGCGGCCGAGGTCGATGGTGCCAGCCGCTGGCAGCAATTTTGGCAAATCACCATTCCCATGCTCATGCCCAGCATCATCGTGGCGTTGATTTTTCGAACCATCACGGCGCTGCAGACTTTTGACATTCCTTACACCATGACCAGGGGCGGCCCGGGCGAAGCCACCGAAACCCTGGCCATGCTCATCCACAAATACACCATCGATTACTCCAGCATCAGCTTTGGCTCCACTTTGGCGGTTTTCATGTTTGTCATCTCTATGTTTGTCACAGGCTTTTACTTGCGCCATATTGGAAAGAACGCGTCATGAGAGAACAGTCTTTTTGGTCCGCCCCCATGCTGCGCTGGGCAGCGGCGGCCATCGTGGTGTTCAACGGCTTTTTTCCGGCTGTCTGGATCTTGTTCACCTCGCTCAAGACCGAGACCGAGTTGGTGCAAAAACCCATCACTTGGTGGCCCGAGAACCCGATGCTGGACAACTACGTTCGCGCCTTCACCGACCAGCCTTTGCTGCATTACCTCAAAAACAGCGTCATCGTGGCCACAGGTGCCACCGCCCTGTCTTTGGTGGTGGCCGCTTTTGCAGCCTATGCCATTGCCCGTCTGAATCTCAAACGCCGCGAACTCATCTTGACGTGCATCGTCGCCTCCAGCATGTTCCCGCTGGTGACCTTGTTGGTCCCAATATTTGAGACCATGCGGGCTTTGGGCTGGCTGAACACCTACATGGCGTTGATCTTGCCTTACGTGGTGCTCAATTTACCGGTCTGCACCTTGGTGCTGGTGAGCTTTTTCCAGAGCATTCCCCGCGACCTGGAAAACGCCGCGATGATCGACGGCTGCACCCGTTTGGGGGCTCTGTGGCATGTGGTGGTCCCACTGGCGGCACCGGGGGTCTTTACAGCGGGCATCTTGGCCTTTGTCAACTCTTGGGATGAGTTTTTGCTAGCCTTGTCGCTCAACTCCAGTCCCGCTGCACGCACTTTGCCTGTGGGTATTGCGCTCTACCAAGGTGAGTTCACCTTCCCTTGGCCCATCATTTCTGCGGCGCTCATTGTGGCCATTGTGCCGGTGGCCATTTTGATCGCGATCTTTCAGGAGCGGGTTGTCGGAGGCCTGACCCAAGGCGGCTTGAAAGGTTGACAAAGCGCGGGGCTGCGCAGCCCCAGCGTCAGCCTTGAGCTGCCGACGCAGCGGCCCGCAGGCCCAGCAGATAACTGTCCACACCAAAACCGGCGATCTGGCCTTTGGCGATGTCGGCGATCACCGAGTGGTGACGAAACGCTTCGCGGGCGTGGATGTTGGACATGTGCACTTCGATGATGGGGCACTTAAGGATGGCCAGCGCGTCACGGATGCCGTAGCTGTAATGCGTCCAGGCCCCGGCGTTGATGACCACGGCCTGAACGCCATCGCCGTGGGCGCGGTGGATGCGCTCGGCCATTTCGCCCTCGAAATTGGTTTGGTAGCACTCGACCTGCGCGCCCAATTCAAGGCCCAGTGCGGTCAATTGGGTGTTGATTTCTTCCAGCGTGGTCGTGCCGTATTGGGCCGGGTCACGTTTGCCGAACATGTTCAGGTTGATGCCGTGCAGGACAAGGATGTTCATGGTGGAGGCGCTATTGCGCAAAGGATCGTGGGAATTGGGGCCAAGAACTGCAATTGTCGGTGATTTGCGGCAAGATCTTGCATTGTGAAGCCTTCAATGGCACGCATTCACCGAAAGTAAACCATGACCCCTTTGAAGATTGATTTTGTGTCCGATATCGCCTGCCCTTGGTGCGCTGTGGGTTTGGGTGGGCTCGAGCAAGCGCTGGAGCGCCTGCAAGGTGAGGTGCAGGCCGAGCTGCATTTTCAGCCTTTCGAGCTGAACCCCCACATGCCGCCAGGTGGCCAAGACTTGGGGGAGCACTTGACCGAAAAATACGGCTCCACCGCTGCGCAACAAGCCCAGATTCGCCAGACGATCACCGAACGTGGGGCCGAGGTGGGTTTCGTTTTCAACCCGAATGGGCGAGGCCGGGTTTACAACACGTTCGACGCACACCGCTTGCTGCACTGGGCCGAAGGGCAAGGCGAGGGCGCTCAGCACGCTCTGAAAAAAGCCCTGCTGCAGGCCTACCAAGGCCGCGCCGAGTGCGTAGAAGACCCGCAAGTTTTGTTGGCCAGCGTGGCCGCCGCGGGCCTGGATGTGGCGGCTGCCAGCGAGGTGTTGCAAAGCGATGCGCACAGCGCCGAGGTGCGCACGCGCCAGCAGTTCTATACCCAAGCGGGGATCCGTTCGGTGCCCGCTGTGATCATCAACGACAAGCACTTGATCTCGGGTGGTCAGCCAGTTGAGGTGTTCGAGCAGGCGCTGCGCCGCATTGCGGCGGGCGAAGTCGCCTGAGTCGGCAAAGGCCAGCGTTGCCTGATCCAGTCATCAAGCCTTGAACCTCGATGGGGTGCATGGCGCTGTTGTTCAACTGTTACACAAGGTGGGCGGTATGAAACTTTGTCCAAATTTGACATGGGGGCTGCTGCCCAGGCGCATGGCACTGGCCCGCATGGGTTCGGTGGTAGCGGCGCCGCTGATGACCGGATGGCTGGGTGTGGCCCAGGCGCAGCCTGAGCGCCGTGTTTCCAGGGCCGAACTGCTTGTCGTTTGGCGCCAGACTGGTGGCGTGCTGCTCATTCGTCATGCCGCCACCGAGTCGGGCCTGGGCGATCCGCCGGGTTTTGTGATCGGCCAATGCCGCACGCAGCGCAACCTGAACGAGCCGGGCAGGCAAGCCTCGCGGGCTTTGGGGGCGTGGCTGCAAGCGCAGAACTTCAAGCCCGACGGGGTACGCAGCAGCCAGTGGTGCCGCTGTCAGGACACGGCGCGGTTGGCTTTTGGCGCTTACGAAGACTGGCCCGCGCTCAATAGCACCTTTGCCGGGCAGGGCGATCCGGCCGCACAACAACAGGCTTTGCGTGAGCGCTTGCAAGCGCTGCCAGCCGGCCGCACCGAGGTCTGGGTCACGCACCAGGTCATCATGAGCGGCCTGACCGGCGCTTATCCCGGGTTGGGTGAAGGCTTTTTGGTGGACCGGCAAGGCCGTTTGTTGGCCCGAGCGGACTTGGCCTGATGAGCACGCTGCACCGTTTGACCGTTTACTTCGATGGCTCTTGCCCGATGTGCCGACGTGAAATTGCCATTTATCGCCGCTTGCCGCAAGCCGCCAGTCTGGATTGGGTAGACGTGAGCAGCGCCGCCGAGCTGGGCGACTCGCTCAGCTGCGCGCAAGCCATGGCCCGGTTTCATGTGCGTGACAGCCAAGGCCGCTTGTTCAGCGGTGCGGCCGCGTTTTCGCAGATGTGGCGGCAGTTTCCAGGGTGGCGGTGGTTGGGTTGGCTGTCGGCTTGGCCACCGATGTCGTGGGTGTTCGAGGGGGCTTACCGTTTGTTTTTGCCCATGCGCCCACGCTTGCAAAATTGGGTGCGACGCTGGGATCGAGAGGATCAGACATGACGCCGAACATGGGTGTGGCGAGTTGGGGCCTTGTGGGGTTGGGCGCGCTGTTTGGCTTGTGCAACGCCCACGCGCAGGCGGTCAAGCCAGTCGCCGAGCCGGTGGTTTTTGGCCACTGGGCCTTGGACCGCACCGAGGTCACGATTGCTCAGTTTGAGCGCTATGTGCGGGCCACCGCAGCCGTGACCCGCGCAGAAAGAGAAGGCGGCGGTTTTGAATTCGGCGCGGGTTGGGAGCGTCGCCCTGGCTGGTCATGGCGCAGGCCGGATGGCATGGCACCGGCCAGCGCCGACTTGCCAGCTGTGCACCTGGACTTTGCCGAGGCGCAGGCCTACTGCCAATGGGCTGGAGGGCGTTTGCCCACTGGGGCCGAATGGCAAAAGGCCGGTTTCACGGAGCTGCGGGAGGCGCCCCCAGCGCCTTGGGTGAAAGGCCGCACCTACCCCTGGAGCACGGGCGATAGCCCACAAGGCGCCAATACCAGCGACCCCGACCCCTGGCCGCGAGCCGCACCTGCCGGAGCCACCCGCCAAGGCGTGAACGGGCTTTACGACATGGGGGCCAATGTGTGGGAATGGACCACCGATGCGCAAGGAGGCCAGGGGCGCCCTGAACATCGGACAGTGGGCGGCTCGTGGTGGTACGGGGCCTACAACATGAAGGCCGATGTGCAGGCGTTCAAGCCCGCCGACTTTTACGCTGTCTACATCGGCTTTCGTTGCGCCTACGACCGGCAACCGACGACGGCCTTGAGGTCTGATCGTCAGAGCAAGCCATGATGAAGTCTTTGCCCGAGGGCTACCACGCCCTGGTGATCGGTGCGCGTGGCGCGATCGGCAGCGCGCTGCTCCAGCACTTGCAAAGCGACCCGCGCTGCGCTGGGGCCTGGGGTGTGACGCGCCAAAGCACGCCCGGTTTAGACTTGCTGAGCGAGCCCAGCATGGCCGCCTGTGCGCAGTCGCTGGCCGCCCACGGTCCGTTTCATTTGGTGTT
>NZ_CALBEX010000318.1 GCF_937889215.1 uncultured Limnohabitans sp. | reverse complement strand
ACGTTGGGGATGTTATTGGCGACGGCCGCTTCCATCAGGTTCGTGCCTTCGGCAACCATTGCGGTTTTTGTGCTGCCATCGGGGAGGGTCCAAGTTACGTTCATGGGTCTGCCTTTAGATGTAGTGGATGTAAAAGTCACGTAACGCGACATCGTCAAGATCAGCGGTCTTTTCGACCTCGGCCCGACGCATGAAAATCTGATTGTCTACGAGTGTTTCACCGACCGCGGCGCGCAGGACTGTGTCTGCTTCAAGGTCGTCCATCGCAGCGTTCAGATCGGTTGCAACACCGGTTGTGGCGTCAGTCACTTCAAACCCGTCACCCGTTTCACGCGCGGGCAAGTCGTACCCGTTTGTGAGGCCAAGCCGTGCGGCTTGCAAAACAGCAGCGACAGCTGTGTAGGGGTTAGCAGATGCATCAGCCATGCGGTGTTCAAGACGTGTTTTGGTGCCACCTTCTTCAGATACACGCGTGGTCACGTTGCGGTGGTCGCCACCCCAGTTTTGCCAATACCCCGACAGGCTGGCAGGTTGCAGGCGCTTGTAGGAATTCGCAGTGGGGGCCAGCAATCCTGCAAGACCTTTGTGGTGATGTACCAGCCCCGCAATACAGCCTTTGGCCAAGTCGCTTAGATGATCGGGGCCGCTTTTGCCGTCTTTGGGCAGGGCGTTGTTGCCGTCCGCGTCTTGGAAGGAGAAATTGATGTGCATGCCTGATCCGCCAGCTTCGGCAAATGGTTTGGGCAAGAACGTCAAGACGATGCCAAAGCCCAATGCGATTTCACGGGCCATTTGGCGGAACAGCACGATGTCGTCCACGGCTTTCAACGCATTGTCGAACGTCAGCGTGTATTCAAACTGCGGCGCGTCGTATTCCGCCGTAATCATGTCCAAGCGGAACCCAAGCTTTTCGGCGGCTTCCCAGATCGCATCATTGAAACCAAGCGGGTCAGTGCCGGGGCCAGTGCCGTACACAATAGCGCCCGGTGCATCGTAGGGGACCAAATTGCCGCTCTCATCTTTTTGAAACGCAAATGCCTCAAGCTCGATCCCAATCATGGGCGTCAGGCCATCTTCAACCCACGCAGCGACCGCACGCTTCAATGCACCACGTCCGCACATCGGCAGCGGCGTGCCGTCCATGCCGTACAGATCGCCGATGACAACTTTTGTGCCGTCCTGCCAGCTGTCACGAATGTCATTCGCGTTCCAGCGTAGTTCCATATCGGGCAGCCCTTCCATCATCATTGAACCCGGTGAAGGCAACAAATCCTTGTCGAAGTGGACACCGTAAGTTGAACGGCAGAAATTCGTATTGCTGGTCCCGATTTTGGAGGGGGGCAAATATTTGCCACGGATCAGGCTCAGATGGTCGCAAAAAACTGCGCGCAGGCGATCGGTCATATGGTTTTCCCTAAGTAAGTTGGACGGTGACTGGCAGGTTTTTGATCCCGCTCACAAAATTGGACCGCAAAAATTTTGCTTCTCCGGCCGGTTCGATAGATTTGATGCGCTTGGCAAGTTCTTGAAACAAAATGCGCACTTCGAGACGCGCAAGCCACATGCCGAGACAAACATGGGGGCCACCTTGTCCAAACGACAGATGCTTGTTCGGTGTTCGCGCAAGATCCACGCGAAACGGATCATCGAACGCGGTTTCGTCACGGTTGCCAGAGATAAACCAATAGGCAACCTTGTCGCCTGCCTTGATTGTGTTTCCGTGCATGTCGAAATCGCGGGTCGCGGTGCGTCGGAAATACGAGGCAGGCGACGCCCAGCGGATGATTTCATCCGGTGCCGTATCAAGAACAGAACCCTCTTTGATTTGTCCCAAAAGTTCGGGCTGGTGGCAAAGTGCATGCATGCCAGCGGCGAGCGAATAGCGCGTTGTGTCATTGCCTGCGGCAACGAGCAGACAGAAGAAGTTCTTGAACTCACGCTCGTTGATGCATTTCCCATCG
>NZ_CALBEX010000317.1 GCF_937889215.1 uncultured Limnohabitans sp. | reverse complement strand
GACCTGCAAACGGGTGTTCATCTCCAAAAAGTAAAAACTTTGGTCCTTGCCGACCACAAACTCCACCGTGCCCGCCGATTGGTATTTCACCGCTTTGGCCAGAAGCACCGCTTGCTCGCCCATGGCTTTGCGAGTGGCATCAGAGATGAAGGGTGACGGCGCTTCTTCGATCACTTTTTGGTGGCGGCGCTGGATCGAGCACTCGCGCTCATTCAAGTAAATCACGTTGCCGTGGCTGTCGCCCAGCACCTGGATTTCAATGTGACGGGGCTCTTCGACAAACTTCTCGATGAACACACGGTCATCGCCAAAGCTGTTGCGCGCTTCGTTGCGGCAAGAAGTGAAACCTTCAAATGCTTCTTTGTCGTTAAAAGCCACGCGCAGGCCTTTGCCACCGCCGCCCGCTGAGGCTTTGATCATCACGGGGTAGCCAATGCCTTTGGCAATCTCGACCGCTTTTTCAGCGGTTTCAATCGCGTCATTCACGCCAGGGATGCAGTTCACGCCCGCAGCGCCCGCCAGCTTTTTCGACTCGATCTTGTCGCCCATGGCGGCAATCGAGAAGTGACGCGGGCCGATGAAGGCAATGCCCTCGTCTTCGCAGCGCTTGGAGAACTCGGCGTTCTCGCTCAAGAAGCCATAGCCGGGGTGGATCGCTTGCGCACCCGTGGCTTTGGCAGCGGCGATGATTTTGTCGGCCACCAGATAGGACTCGCGAGAGGCTGCAGGGCCAATCAGCACCGCTTCGTCGGCCAGTTGCACATGGCGTGCTTCTTTGTCGGCTTCGGAATAAACGGCCACGGTTTGGATGCCCATTTTTTGGGCGGTGGCGATGACGCGGCAAGCGATTTCGCCTCGGTTGGCAATCAGTATTTTGGTAAACATGTTCTTCTTCTCCTGCGGGATTACAACGGAATGTTCCCGTGCTTGCGCCATGGGTTTTCAATCTTCTTGTCTTTGAGCATCACCAGCGAACGGGCAATGCGTTTGCGTGTGTTGTGCGGCATGATGACGTCGTCGATGTAACCCCGGTTTGCCGCCACAAATGGGTTGGCAAAGCGGGCTTTGTATTCGGCTTCTTTGGCGGCCAGTTTTTCGGGGTCGCCTTTGTCTTCGCGGAAGATGATTTCCACCGCGCCTTTGGCGCCCATCACCGCAATCTCGGCATTGGGCCAGGCAAAGTTCACGTCGCCACGCAAGTGCTTGGAGGCCATCACGTCGTAGGCGCCGCCGTAGGCTTTGCGGGTGATGACGGTGATTTTCGGCACGGTGCACTCGGCATACGCGTAGAGCAACTTGGCACCATGCTTGATGATGCCGCCGTATTCTTGGCTGGTGCCGGGCATGAAGCCGGGCACGTCCACAAAGGTGATGACGGGGATGTTGAACGCATCGCAAAAGCGCACAAAGCGCGCCGCCTTGATCGAGCTCTTGATGTCCAAGCAACCGGCCAACACCAAAGGCTGGTTGGCCACAATGCCCACGGTTTGGCCATCGATGCGGGCAAAGCCGATCAGGATGTTCTTGGCGTAATCGGGCTGCAATTCAAAGAAGTCACCGTCGTCCACCGTTTTGAGGATCAGCTCCTTCATGTCATAAGCCTTGTTGGGGTTGTCGGGCACCAAGGTGTCCAGGCTCATGTCAACGCGGTCGATGGTGTCACCACTCTTGCGAACTGGTGCTTTTTCTCGGTTGTTCAGCGGCAAGTAGTTGTACAGGCGGCGCAGCATGAGCAACGCTTCCACATCGTTTTCGAAAGCCATGTCGGCCACACCGCTCTTGGTGGTGTGGGTCAAGGCACCGCCCAGTTCCTCGGCCGTGACTTCTTCGTGGGTCACGGTTTTCACCACTTCAGGGCCGGTGACGAACATGTAAGACGTGTCCTTGACCATGAAGATGAAGTCGGTCAGCGCTGGCGAGTAAACCGCACCACCAGCCGAAGGGCCCATGATCATGCTGATCTGAGGCACCACACCTGAAGCCATGACGTTGCGCTGGAACACTTCGGCGTAGCCGCCGAGCGATGCCACGCCTTCTTGAATTCGGGCACCGCCCGAATCGTTCAAGCCAATCACGGGCGCGCCCACTTTCATGGCTTGGTCCATGACTTTGCAAATTTTCTCGGCGTGCGTTTCGGACAATGCACCGCCATACACCGTGAAGTCTTGGCTGTACACAAACACCAAACGGCCGTTGATCATGCCGTAGCCCGTGACCACGCCGTCGCCGGGGATTTTGTTGTCCTGCATGCCAAAGTCGGTGCAGCGGTGCTCCACGAACATGTCCCACTCTTCGAAGGTGCCTTCATCGAGCAACACTTCGATGCGTTCACGCGCGGTGAGTTTGCCTTTGGCGTGCTGCGCATCGATGCGCTTTTGCCCGCCGCCCAAGCGGGCAGCAGCGCGCTTTTTTTCCAGTTGTTCGATGATGTTTTGCATGCTCTGTCTTTTCTCCAGGAAGATTCGAAATTCAGCTCTGCGCCTGGTAGGCGCTGAGCAGTTGTCGGGCCGCCGTCGACGCAGCGAGTTGACCCGCCGCGACTTGTTGGCTCAATTGGGGCAGCAGGCTTTGCACGCCCGGCTGCGCCCGAAAATTGTGTTTTAGCTCGGCGTCGATGCGCTCCCACATCCACGACAGGGCTTGCTGTTGGCGGCGCAGGCCCAATCGCCCATTGGCTGTTTGCAGGCTTCGAAATTCGCTGACCGCCGCCCAAAAATTGTCCACGCCCTGACCCAACAAGGCGCTCAGCTGCACCACCTTGGGGTGCCAAAGCGTGGTGTCGGCGTGCGCATGGCCCGAGCCGCCGTGCATGCCCAGCAATTGCAAGGCACTGGTGATCTGCAACTCGGCACGGGTGGCCGCAATGGCATCGATGTCGGCCTTGTTGATGACGACCAAATCGGCGATTTCCATCACGCCTTTTTTGATGGCCTGCAAATCGTCGCCCGCATTGGGCAGCTGCATGAGCACAAACATGTCGGTCATGTTGGCCACCGCCGTCTCGCTCTGGCCCACACCCACGGTCTCAACAATCACCACGTCGTAATCCGCCGCTTCGCACACCAGCATGGACTCGCGGGTTTTTTCGGCCACGCCACCCAAAGTGCCGCTGCTCGGGCTGGGGCGGATGTAGGCACGCTCGTGCACGCTGAGCAACTCCATGCGGGTCTTGTCGCCCAAGATGGAGCCGCCCGACACGGTGGAAGAAGGGTCAATGGTCAACACCGCCACGCGGTGGCCTTGCGCGATCAGGTAAAGGCCCAGCGCCTCGATGAAGGTGGACTTGCCCACACCTGGTACGCCACTTATTCCTAAGCGAAAGGATTGGCCCGTGTGCGGCAGCATGGCCGCGAGCAGCTCGTCAGCCAAGGCGCGGTGGTCGGTGCGGGTGGATTCGAGCAACGTGATGGCTTTGGCCATGGCGCGGCGTTGAACGGGCGCGGGGCCTTGCAGTAACCCTTGGAGGATTTGCTCGGGCGTCATGCCTTGTCCCTCATGCCACGCAACACACCCAAATGTGTCACGCGAAAACCCAAGGGGAATTTCAATCCGAAGCCCAGGGCACGGTAAAAGCCAATGTGTGCAAACCAGATCAAAGCAGCTTGCAAAAAAACGGGCACATTCAATGCAAGCCCCAGCACAGCCAAAAGGCCTGCCCCCACGGTGCTGTGGGTCAGGTTGTAGGCCCACATGCCGAGCCGCTCGTTAACCAACACGTAAACCAATATAGCCACATCGGGCACCAAAAACCAAATGCCAAATTCAAGCCAAGAAAATCCTTGCACTTGATACAAGGCACTCGCCAGCAGCAAACACACCAGACCTTCAGCACGCAAAATTTTCAGCGCAGGATTCATGAGTCCATAGCGATCGCCTCTGATGTCCTGCATGTCCATGTCGGGCTGAGAAAATGGGTTGTTGCGCTTCATGTGCATGGCCTCACAAGATCTCAAAATGCCGCCCATCGGGCAATCGATAACGCGAAAAGTCGCGCACATCCATGGTCATCACGTTGAGCGTGTTTGTGTCTTGCGCCAACCAAACCAATGAGGCATCGGCCAAGTCCATTTCTGTGCGAGGCTCAGCGGTGTAACGCGCCATCAGCTCAGCCAGATCAGGGAGGTTCGACACGTCAAACGGGAACACGATGACGCCACCTTCGGACACCCATCGCAAAAACCGCTGGACGGCATTGGCACCCAGAAAGTGGCACACCTCCACCACACAGGGCCAGGTGGTCGTCAACCGCCAGTTATCGGCCAACAAGCTGGTGTAATGCCGATG
>NZ_CALBEX010000316.1 GCF_937889215.1 uncultured Limnohabitans sp. | reverse complement strand
CAATGAAGCGGCCCTGCGCCAAGCGCTGACGCAATGGAGCCAGGCTTGGAGCCAACAAGATCTGCCTCAATACCTGTCCAAGTACGCCAGCAATTTCAAAGCGCCCAATGGGCTGAGTCGATCGGCATGGGCCAAGCAGCGCACACAACGCATTTCTGGCAAAAAGACAATCCAGCACAGCCTCAGCGATGTGCGCATCCAGATGAGCGCCCAGACGGCCACCGTGCGTTTTACCCAAAGCTACCAAGACGAACGCCTGCGTCTTGTCCAACCCAAAACCATGCTTTGGCGTACAAAGATGGGCAATGGCAAATCACACTCGAAACCACTGACTGAGCATCCCCTCACCCAAGGGCAGCCGCTGCCAGCAAGCAAGCTCAGGCACCCAAACAGCCTCACCCACACCCAAGCCGAGCCCTCGGCTAATGATCGCGCAAGCGAACGATGTCTTCGCGTAAAGCGTGCGCCCAAGACCGGCGGTCGCGGCCATTGGCGCTTTGCGGTTCGCCAAAGTGCAGCACCGCCGTGATGCGTTTGGCTTTCAGGGTGCGCCACATCGAGCCGATCAAGGTGTCGTCGCCAATGTAGCAAGGCCCAAAGTTGGTCTCGCCGGTTTCGCCATCAATGAATTTCAGCGACACAGGCTGCACCGGGGCTTGCGCTTGGATGGCGGACTGGATCAGGTTGGCATGAAAGGGCAAGAGTTCGCGCCCATCGCTGGTGGTGCCCTCCGGGAAAATCGCCACCACATCCCCGTTTTGCATGGCATCGGCCATGTCCTTGACCATGCGCAGCGCGTCTTTGCGGCTGGTGCGTTCAATGTAGAGTGTGCCCGCGCCTGTGGCCAACATGCCCACCAACGGCCATTCGCGGACGTCAGATTTAGAGACAAAACGGCAGTGCCGCGCCGCATGGATGACCAAAATGTCCAACCATGAAATGTGGTTGGCCACCATCAGCGCCGGTCCACTGCGCACCGGCTGCCCCAGAACCCGCAGCTGAATGCCCCAAAGAGCCAGAAACTGCAGCGACCATGCTTGCACACGCATTTCGCGTTGCTCAGGCGAGAGCTTTGGAAAGTGGGCATGAATGGTCCACATGCCCATGAAGACATGCCACAGGCCGCGCCAAAACTTCCAGATGGCGGTGAGTGTGTTCATGCCCATGCGCAGCTGGATTGGGGAACGCCGCCGCTCACGGGGCCTCGAAGGCGACGTGCCCACCCACCACCGTCGCCAACACCCGACCGGGCAGCTCGTAGCCCGAAAATGGCGTGCTTTTGCCCTGGCTGCGCAGCGCGGCATCGCGCACCAGCCAATGACCGGCGTCCGACAACACACACACATCGGCCACGCCCCCGACGGCCAGTTGCCCCACCGAGCTTTGCAAGGTGCCCAGCGTCGCGCCCAGCACACGGGCCGGGTCGGCCGTGATGCTGGAGATCACCCGGGACACGGGCAGGCCGGCTTCTTGCCCCCACTTGAGCGCCAGGCTCCACAGCAGCTCAAGGCCAGTGGCCCCCGGCTCGGCCTCGGCGAACGGCAGGTCTTTGGCGTCAGCGTCCACCGGGGTGTGGTCAGACACCAGCGCGTCCAGCGTGCCATCGGCCAAGCCAGCCCGCAGCGCATCGCGGTCGCGCTGCTGGCGCAGCACCGGCGTCAAGCGGGCGCGGCTGTCAAAGTAGCCCATGTCGGTGTCGGTCAGGTGCAACGAGTTGATGCTCACATCGGCCGTGACCGGCAGGCCCTCGGCCTTGGCTTGGCGCACCAGCGCAACGCCCTGGGCGCTGCTGATGCGACACAGGTGCACACGGGCTTGGGTGGAGCGCACCAGCTCGAAAATGGTGTGCAAGGCAATGGTTTCGGCCGCGACCGGCACACCCGACAAACCCATGCGCGTGGCCAAGGCACCGCTGGCGGCCACGCCCTTGCCCAGGTGCAGCTCTTGCGGGCGCAGCCAGACGGTGTAGCCAAAGGTGCTGGCGTATTGCAAAGCACGTTGCAGCACCTGGGTGCTGGGGATCGGCACCTCGGCCTGAGAGAAACCGACGCAACCGGCCGCGGTGAGTTGGCCCATTTCGGTCAGCACTTCGCCCTTTAAGCCAAGCGTGAGTGCGCCCAAAGGCAGCACGCGGGCTTGGTGCAATTTTTCGGCGCGGTAGCGCAGCATCTCAACGAGTCCCGGCTCGTCGAGCACTGGCTCGGTGTCAGGCGGGCACACCAGGCTGGTCACGCCACCGGCCACGGCAGCGGCCATTTCACTCTCCAGCATGCCGGCGTGTTCTTGGCCCGGCTCGCGCAAACGCGCCGCCAGATCGACCAAACCGGGGGCCACGATGCAGCCTTGGGCGTTGATGACGCGGTTGGGACTGAAGTCAGCAGGGGCTTGGCCCATGGCCACGATGCGCCCGGCGGCGATGGCCACATCGGCGGTTTGGTCCAAGCCGCTGGCGGGGTCGATCACGCGGCCGTTTTGAATCAAGAGCTTCATGGTTTTTTTCCTTATGCCTCGTTGCCCGCGACGATGCTCATGACCGCCATGCGCACGGCGATGCCAAAGGTCACCTGCGGCAAGATCACGCTTTGCTGGCCGTCGACCACGGCGGAGTCGATCTCGACGCCCCGGTTGATCGGGCCAGGGTGCATGACGATGGCGTCGGGTTTGGCCAGTTGCAGTTTTTCGGGGGTGAGGCCAAAGCTCTCGAAGTATTCCTGGCTGGAGGGCAACAGTGCGCCACTCATGCGCTCGTTTTGCAGGCGCAGCATGATGACCACATCGCAGCCCTTGATGCCGTCTTCGAGGTTGTTGAACACGCGCACGCCCATTTGCGCCATGTCGGCAGGCACCAGCGTTTTGGGGCCCACCACACGCACTTCAGCACAGCCCAAGGTGGTGAGCGCATGGATGTCGGAGCGGGCCACGCGCGAGTGCAGCACATCACCCACGATGGCCACGGTGAGGTTGCTGAAGTCTTTTTTGTAGTGCCGGATGGTGTACATGTCCAGCAGCCCTTGGGTAGGGTGTGCGTGGCGGCCATCGCCCGCATTGACCACATGCACATGGGGCGCAACGTGTTGCGCAATCAAATACGGCGCACCCGACTCGCTGTGGCGCACCACAAAGATGTCGGCGGCCATGGCGCTCAGGTTGGCGATGGTGTCAAGCAGCGACTCGCCTTTGCTGGCCGACGAACGCGCGATGTCGAGCGTGTAAACATCGGCCGACAGGCGGGTGGCCGCGATGTCGAAGGTGGTGCGGGTGCGGGTGCTGTTTTCAAAAAACAGGTTGAACACGCTTTTGCCGCGCAAGAGCGGAACCTTTTTCACCTCGCGGTCGCTCACGCTGACAAAGCTGGCGGCGGTGTCCAAGATGTGGGTCAGGATGTCCTTGGACAGGCCTTCGGTGGAGAGCAGGTGGATCAGCTCGCCATTTTTGTTGAGTTGGGGGTTGTTGCGTTTGTAGAGCATGTTGTTCTCACCGAATTCAAGCTTTGTGGCGCACTTCAAAACTGAAGCCACCGGCCTCATCGCGGGCCAGCGCCAGCGATTGGGTCTCGGGCAGGGCCACACGGGCTGCAGCAAAGTCGGCCTGCACCGGCAGTTGCCGTCCACCCCGGTCCACCAGCACGGCCAGCTGCACGCGAGCGGGGCGGCCGTAGTCAAAAATCTCATTCATCACGGCGCGTATCGTGCGGCCGGTGTAGAGGACATCGTCGAGGATCAGGATGTCGGCCCCAGCCACCTCAAACGGCATGCTGGTCTGCCCGCCTGCCGACAAACCGCGTTGGGCGAAGTCGTCGCGGTGCATGACCGAAGAAACTTGGCCCGACTCACCGGGCAAGCCCAAATCACGCTGCAGGCGCTCGGCCAACCAGGCCCCGCCCGAGGTGATGCCAACCAAACGGGTGTCGGCATGGCAAAGGCTGCGCACGCCGCGCAACAACTCCAGGTAAAGGGCCTCTGCATTCAAAGCCAAAGCACTCATGGAAGGCTCCTTAAGAATTGATCCAAGATGATGGCCGCAGCCGCCGCATCGGCATCTTTGGCACCATAAGAATGGGCTTCGGTCGTGGTGTACCGTTCGTCCACCTCGTAAACCGACAGGCCAAAACGCCCACGCAACTGGCGGCCAAACTTGCGCGCGCGCAAGGTGTTTTCGTGTTCGCCGCCATCGGGGTGGAGAGGCACACCGATCACCAGCGCGTCGGGTTGCCATTCCTTGATGCGTTTGGCGATGAGCTCAAAGCGGGCATCGCCCTCGGCAGCAATCGTGCCTTGGGGCGTGGCCGACTTCATCAACCGGTTGCCCACGGCCACGCCGGTGCGCTTGAGACCGTAGTCAAAAGCCAAAAAGCTTTGGTGGTTATTGGGAACGACGGTATCGGGGGCGCTGCTCATGCGTGCCCCGCGTCTGGCGAGAGCATCCAACTTTTGAGACCCAGCAGGTCCAAGGCGCGGTCGTAGCGCTCGGCCATGGGCACGTCAAAAATCACATCGGCCGAGGCGGGCACGGTGAGCCAGGTGTTTTCGCCCAATTCCGACTCCAGTTGCCCCTCGCCCCAAGACGAATAACCCAGCGTGACCAGCACGCGACGAGGCCCGGCACCCGAGGACAGGGCTTCGAGCACATCGCGTGACGTGGTCATCTCCAACCCACCCGGCACGGTGAGGGTAGAGGCATAAACCGAGCCGCCGTCTTCCTGGGGTTTTTCCATGAGCAAGGGGTCGTGCAGCACAAAACCGCGCTCGGTCTGCACCGGGCCACCGTGCGAGACCGGGTTGTGCATCAGGTCTTCGCGGCGCAGCGGCAACTCCACCTTGTCAAACAACAAGCGCATGCTGATGTCAGAGGGTTTGTTGATGATCAGGCCCATGGCGCCCCGGGCGCTGTGCTCGCACATGTAAATCACGCTGCGAGCAAAGGTCTCGTCCTCCAAACCAGGCATGGCGATCAAGAAATGATGCTTGAGGTCAATAGAGGCACAATCGGTCATGCGCTGATTTTAGCGGCCCCGCCCTCGTGTTTGAGGCCATGGCGGCATTGTTTGATCCAACCCGGCAAACCCTGATGGAAACCCCTTTTTCTTGTGGCCTGGTCTGGCTGCGGCGCGACCTGCGCGTGAGTGACCATGCCGCACTGCACCATGCCCTGAAGCACTGCCAGCGGGTGCATGTGGTGTTTGTGTTCGACACCGACATCCTGGACGCCCTGCCCCGCGCCGACCGCAGAGTCGAATTCATCCGCGAGTCGCTGGTCGAAGTCGATGCCCAATTGCGCTCGCTGGCAGGCCACCCCCAAGCCGGCCTGATCGTGCGCCACGGCGTGGCCAAAGACAAAATTGTCAAACTGGCCCAGCACCTGCAAGCACAGGTGGTGTTTGCCAACCACGACGACGAGCCCCTGGCGCTGGCCCGCGACATCCAGGTGCGCGGCCATTTGGCCGACCACGGCATCGTGCTGCACACCTTCAAGGACCATGTGGTGTTTGAGCGCCACGAAGTGCTGACCCAGATGGCCAAGCCCTTCAGCGTGTTCACCCCTTACAAAAACGCCTGGCTCAAAAAGGTCACCTCCGAAGACCTGCAGCCTTTCGAGGTCGCATCTCTGGCCCAACGCCTGGCCCCGCGCCCCGACGACCTGGCGCATCCGGTGCCCAGCCTTGGCGATATCGGGTTTGAGCCCACCAACCTGCAGGCCCTGAAGATCCCCACGGGCGAGTCGGGCGCGCAGGCCTTGCTGCAAGACTTTTTGACCCGCATTGACCAATACGAAGACACGCGCAACTTTCCGGCCGTCAAAGGCCCCAGTTATTTGAGTGTGCATTTGCGCTTTGGCACGGTGTCGATCCGCCAGCTGGCCCGCGAGGCGCACCCGCGCATGTTGGCCGGCAGCGTGGGGGCCAGTGTGTGGCTGTCCGAGCTGATCTGGCGCGACTTTTATGTGCAAGTGCTGCACAACTTTGCGCATGTGGGCCGGGGCCAAAGCTTCAAGCCCGACTACGACGCCATCCACTGGGAACATGGACCCCACGCCCACAAGCTGTTTGACGCCTGGTGCGAAGCGCGCACCGGCTACCCGCTGGTGGACGCGGCCATGCGCCAAATCAACCAGACAGGCTACATGCACAACCGCCTGCGCATGGTGGTGGCGAGTTTTTTGGTGAAGGATTTGGGCATCGACTGGCGCTGGGGCGAAAAGTACTTCGCCACGCACCTGAACGACTTTGACCTGTCGGCCAACAACGGCGGCTGGCAGTGGGCCAGCTCCAGCGGCTGTGACGCGCAGCCCTACTTTCGCATCTTCAACCCGATCAGCCAAAGCGAAAAGTTCGACCCCGAGGGCAAATTCATCCGCCGCTATGTGCCCGAGTTGGCGGAGTTGCCCACGGCCGCGCTGCACGCGCCTTGGCTGGCCAAACCCATGGAGTTGCAAGCGGCAGGGGTGGTGATCGGCAAAACCTACCCTGCCCCCATCGTCGACCATGCCGAAGCTCGCGAGAAAACGCTGGCCCGGTATGCGGTGGTCAAGAAAAGCGCTGAATCACCGTGATGAAGCCCATCGACTGTTGACGCGCAACCCGTAAGTCGGGCCTTTATGGTCTGACAGCCATCCCTTGGCGAAGCGACATTTTCAAGGGGCGGTGGGGTGTCTAGTATGTCGGACCTGAAGGCACCGACCTACGAAGACCGACATGCCTCACGTAGATACTGTGATGCGTGTCAAGCGCAATGAAGTGCCGAGTTGAACGGTTTGTTCGACTTGAGCACACCAACGGCCACTTGAACGAGCTTGCGCATCATGGCCCCGTTAATCAGTCCTTGGTCAAATGGCGACCATCTCGAAATCTTCTTTGCGGGCCGCGCATTCTGGGCAAGTCCAGTTCATGGGCACGTCTTCCCATTTGGTGCCTGGGGCAATGCCGTGTTCAGGGTCGCCCTCGGCTTCGTCGTAGATCCAGCCGCAAATCAGGCACATCCAAGTTTTGAGTTCCATCACAGTGTCGCAATCAGAGAGTCGAATAGAATGTTTTGATTGTATCGGCCCGCTCATCGGGT
>NZ_CALBEX010000315.1 GCF_937889215.1 uncultured Limnohabitans sp. | reverse complement strand
ACTACCGCCGCCGCCAGACCCTGAAAAACGCCGAGCGTTTCATCACGCCCGAGCTCAAAACCTTTGAAGACAAAGCCCTGTCAGCCCAAGAGCGCGCCTTGGCCCGTGAGAAGTGGCTCTACGAAGGCCTGCTCGACCAGCTGCAACCCTTTGTGCCCGCGCTCACCGAATTGGCGCAGGCCATGGCGACGCTCGATGTGCTGTGCGCACTGACGGAGCGATCTTTGACACTCAATTGGTGCGCGCCCGAATTCACCAAAGAGCCTTGCATCGAGATTCGCCAAGGCCGCCACCCGGTGGTCGAGGCGCGGCTGGCCCAGATGTCCGGCGCGAGCTTCATCGCCAACGACACGGTACTCGGCCCCAAGCAGCGCCTGCAAATCATCACCGGCCCCAACATGGGTGGCAAATCGACCTACATGCGCCAGGTGGCACTCATCGTGCTTTTGGCCAGCATCGGCAGCCATGTGCCCGCCAGCCGCTGCCGCCTCGGCCCCATCGATGCCATCCACACCCGCATCGGCGCGGCCGACGACCTGGCCAACGCGCAATCGACCTTCATGCTGGAGATGACCGAGGCCGCGCAAATCTTGCACAGCGCCACGCCGCACAGCCTGGTGCTGATGGACGAGATCGGGCGAGGCACCTCCACCTTTGACGGCCTGGCGCTCGCCAGCGGCATCGCCACGCACCTGCACAACAAAACGCAGGCCTTTGCGCTGTTTGCCACGCACTACTTTGAGCTGACCGAGTTCCCGGCCACACACACGGCCGCCGTTAACATGCATGTGAGCGCGGCCGAGTCCGGCGCGTCGATTGTGTTTTTGCACGAGCTGCAACCTGGCCCCGCCAGCAAAAGTTATGGCGTGCAAGTGGCGCGGCTGGCGGGCATGCCTGCAGCGGTGCTCAACCACGCCCGCCATGCACTCAGCGCTTTGGAAGCCGGTGCCAATGAAAGCCGTCAACAGGTGGACCTATTTGCCGCCCCACCCGAATCCGAAGCGACTGGCCCCAGCCCCATCGAAGTGGCGCTGGCCCAAATCAACCCCGATGCACTCAGCCCCCGCGAAGCACTCGACGCCCTGTATGCTCTGCAGCGCTTGCTGCCGAAAAACTAACCCACCGTTGAAGTCATGACTTACTGTGTTGCCGTCAAAACCCGAGCCGGTCTGGTTTTTTTGTCCGATTCCCGCACCAACGCGGGCCTGGACCAGATCAGCACCTTCCGCAAAATGATCGTCTATGAAAAAGCGGGCGACCGCTTCATGACGCTGTTGTCAGCGGGCAACCTCAGCATCTCGCAGTCGGTGCGCGAAGTGCTGCAAATCGAAAAACTGGTCGAACCCGGCCAGGACGAACCCCTGACCATCTGGAACGCCAAAAGCATGTTCGACGCCACCCGCGTGCTGGGCGCGGCCGTGCGCCGCGTGTACGAGCGCGATGCCGCCGCCCTGCGTGCCTCGGGTGTGGAGTTCAACGTGTCCATGATTTTTGGCGGGCAGATCGGCGGCGAGGGCATGCGCTTGTTCCAGGTGTATTCACCAGGCAACTTCATCGAAGCCACCGACGAGACGCCCTACTTCCAGATTGGCGAATCCAAATACGGCAAGCCTGTTTTGGACCGTGTCATCACGCCCAACACCCCGCTTGACGAAGCGGCCAAATGTGCGCTGGTGTCGATGGACTCGACCCTCAAATCCAACCTGTCTGTCGGCCTACCGCTGGACATGGTGGTCTACAAAGCGGGCAGCTTGCACACCGACCGCATCATGTGCATCGATGAGCACAACCCTTACTTTCAGATGCTGCGCTCCAGCTGGGGCGACAAACTGCGCCAGATGTTCGACAGCATCGAAGACCCCATGTGGAACGGCGGCGCGACCGACATCCCGCTCATGGTGCCGCCCCTGCGCAACGCCTTGCTCAAGAAAATCACAACGCCTGAAGAGAAACTCATCTGATGGCGCTGGCCATCATCCGTCTTGACTCTGCCCTGCCATGAACGCTCGCATCATCTTCTCGCACGGCAACAGCTTCCCGGCCAGCACTTATCGGGTGATTTTTGACAGCCTGCGCCAGCGCGGCTTTGTCGTGGATGCCATCGAAAAATTTGGCCATGATCCGCAATACCCCGTCACCAACAACTGGCCGCACCTGGTGCAGC
>NZ_CALBEX010000314.1 GCF_937889215.1 uncultured Limnohabitans sp. | reverse complement strand
CATGCCATCGACCGCCGCGGCAATCGCCATGGCCGCACGGTCAAAAGAGGGCCGAGGCCCTGCGGGCATGTGAAGCGCATGAAAGGCAAACCACTGCGGCCAGCCCACGGGGCTCAGCTGCGAGTCAATCAAGGGCCATCTGGCCAGCAGTTGCTCTGGCGGTTCTTCGCGTTGCAGCAGGCGCGCGGCCACCAGCGGGGCGATGTGCTCGTCGCCCAAAGCGCAGACATCGAGCCCCGCGGTGTAGCGCGGTGGGCCGTAGGCAATCGAGACATCGATCTCTCGCTGCGCCCCTAAATCGAGCGGCTCAGCGCCCGTGGTGAGGCGGATGTTGACCGTCGGGTGCAGCGCCATGAAGCCGGGCAAGCGCGGGCCTAGCCACTTGAGCGCCAGGCTGGGCGCGCAGTGCACCGCCAGCACCTGGTCCTGCGTGGGCAACTGCACCTCGGCGCAACTGGCTTCGAGTGCACCGAACAAACGGTCCAGACTCTCAAAGAGGCGCTGCCCCTCCCGCGTGGTCTGCACCTGGCGGTGGCTGCGCTCAAACAGCGCTCGGCCAAAATACTTTTCCAAGTCGCGAATCTGGTGGCTGATGGCCGAAGCGGTCAGGTGCAGCTCTTGAGCGGCCAGGGCAAAACTCTGCAGGCGCGCAGCCGCCTCGAAGGTGCGCAAGCGGGCCAAAGGCGGAAGATTTCTCATGCAAGTGATTTTCAGATGAATTGAGTTCATGTTTCCATGAGCATTCACCATTTGTCAAGACAGCCCCCATTAGGCGAATATTGGGCAAATATCGGATGAACATCCGGTTTTCCAACACTTTGGCTTTTTTGGACCACCCCATGACTTCCAACCAATTTTTGCCCTCCGAACACCGCTTTGACCCCTTGACCGAGCCCAAGGTGTCGATCTACCAACCCGAGCAGCCCAGTCTGTTGTTTCCGGGCATTCCTACTTTTGACAACCACGCCCAACACCGCCAATACCTCAAAGAACGCCTGGCCGGGGCTTGCCGGGCCTTTGCCCGTGCCGGTCTGGACTACGGCTTTGCGGGACACCTGACCATCCGCGACCCCGAGCGCCCCCACCTGTACTGGACCAACCCCATGGCGGTGCACTTTGCGCAGGTCAAGGTGTCCAACCTGATCCTGGTGGACCACCAGGGCCAGGTGATTGAGGGAGACTACGCAGTCAACCGGGCTGGTTTCGTGTTGCACGCCGCCGTGCACGAGGCGCACCCCGACATCCTGGCCATGTGCCACGCCCACACGGTCTACGGCACAGCCTTCGCTTCGCTCGGCCAGCCTTTGCTGCCCATCTCGCAAGACGCTGCTGCTTTTTTTGAAGACCATGTGGTCATTGGCGACGAAGCCGGTCAAGTGGCGGTCGAGGTGCAGGCGGGCCTGAAAGTGGCCGACTGGTTCAAGGGCGTCAAAGCCGCCATCCACCAAAACCACGGTCTGTTCACCGCCAGCCGCCACAGCATCGAGGCTGCAGCCTTCTGGTTCATTGCGCTGGAGCGCTGCTGCAAGCAACAACTGGCCGTGATGGCCACAGGCCAAACTCCGCGCCTGGTGCCCCCGGACCGCGCACGCTACAGCCGCGAACACGTCGGCAGCGAATACATCGGTTGGCTGCACTTCCAGACCATCTGGAATGATCTGGTGCGCACCGAGGCGGATTTGCTGGCGTGAGGGAGGCATAAAGAGATTACGATAGGACTCACATTGAAAATGGACACCATGCCAAGCCAGAGGTCAAAACGGGAGTCTCGCCATGAAAAAAGAGTTGGTCCAAGCCCTCACCGACAATTTTGAGGGTCATGCGCAACAAACTGAAACTGGCGTTGAGTACTGGCTTGCAAGGGACATCCAGCACCTGCTGGGCTACACGGAATGGCGCAACTTCGGACTCGTGATCAGCAAAGCGAAGACCGCCTGCGAACTGAGTGGTCAAGGGGTAACAAACCATTTTGTTGACGTCAACAAAATGGTCGACTTGGGCTCCGGTAGCCAGCGCCAA
>NZ_CALBEX010000313.1 GCF_937889215.1 uncultured Limnohabitans sp. | reverse complement strand
GATGAAGGTTTCGTCAGCACCTCCAGCAAGCCCATTCGGAGCATGGGTGATTTTCGCGGGCTGAAAATCCGCGCTGCGAGTCGCCAGTCATCCAAACTGCTCGCCAGGTTGGGCGCTACGCCTGTGGGCATGCCGATTCCTTCCGTCGCTGACGCCATGACCAAGGGCACGATCGACGGGTTCTTGACGGCTTGGGAAATCATCCCCGCGTTCAAGCTGCACGAGGTAAGCAAATTCCACACGGAAATCGATGCCAGCCGTCCTTCCATGTTCACTGCAGGCTTTGTGATGGCGATGAACCAAGCCAAGTACGACAGTTTGCCTGCCGATCTCAAGGGCGTGATCGACAAGCACAGTGGCGCTGGCTTGTCCCGCACCATCGGCCGTTACTGGGACGAGGCGACTGCCGCCGGTCGCAATGCGGCTCTGGCCCGTGGCAATACCTTCAACAAGATCAATGCGGCCGAGACAGATCGCTGGATTCAGGCCTCCGCACCGCTCTACGACGAGTGGGTGGCGGACATGGACAAGCGCGGTTTGCCGGGCAAGCAGATGCTGCAAGACGCGAAAGACTTGGTCAAAAAATACAACAAATGATCGTTCGGCTGCCCCTCTGGTGTGAGGGGCAGTTGTGGCCAATCTGAATCGGAAAATTCATGCGCTTTTCGTCAATGCTTTTGGCACCGGTGTGCCGGGCTTTTGGGGTGGTAGGTGCTGCTGTTGCCCTGGTCACGGGTGTGTTGACCACGGTGAGCGTGATCATGCGCGCCGGGTGGTCCCAACCCATTGCGGGCGATGTGGAAATGACCCAAATGGGGATGGCTTTTGCCATCTCCATGTGTCTGCCTTATTGCCAGTTGCAGCGGGCAAACATCATTGTTGACTTTTTCACCCAAGCCAGCTCCAGCCGTACCAGGCATGCGCTGGATGCGATGGGCAACTTGTCGCTGGTCTTGTTATACGGTCTCTTGGCTTGGCGCACCAGTGTGGGGGCTTTGTCAGTCTACGAAGCGGGGGAAACCACCATGATCATCAGTTTGCCGATGTGGTGGGCTTATGCCTGCTTGGCGCCTGGTTTGGCTCTGGCAGGCTGGGTGGCCTTGGTGCAAGGTCTGTCCGGGTGGACGATGCCCTTCCAAGAGGTGCAGGCATGATGGCGTGGGCCCCGCAACTGGGGTTGGCCATGTTTGTGGCCATGATCGTGCTCATGGCTTTGCGTGTGCCCATCGCTGCGGCCATGTTCATTCCTGGTTTGGCCGGCTATTGGCTGATGAGCGACACCGCAACAGCACTCAATTTTCTCAAAGGCAGTGCGGTGGCGCGACTGACCGTTTATGAGTTGAGCGTGATTCCGTTGTTTTTGTTGATGGGGCAATTCGCCACCCAAGGTGGCCTGAGCCGTGATCTGTTCAAAGCGGCAGCGGCATGGGTCGGGCATGTGCGCGGTGGATTGGCCATGGCCTCTGTGTTGTCTGCGGGTGCTTTTGGCGCGGTCTGCGGCTCCTCTGTTGCCACATCGGCCACCATCACCCAAGTGGCTTATCCGGAGATGAAACGCCACGGCTACAAAGGGCGCTTGTCAACAGCCGCCTTGGCAGCAGGCGGTACCTTGGGCATCTTGATCCCCCCTTCCGTACCCTTGGTGGTGTATGCCATTTTGACCGAACAAAACATTGCCAAGCTGTTCGCTGCGGCCATTGTTCCTGGCATTTTGGCCTTGCTGGGCTACCTCGTGGTCATTGGCCTTTATGCCCGAGCCCGACCGGATATGGCACCCTTGACTCCCGCACCTGCGTGGCCACAGAAATGGGCGGCCCTGTTTGCCATCTGGCCCATCGTGGGGGTTTTCTTGATTGTGTTTGGTGGCATTTATGGCGGATTTTTTTCGCCGACCGAGGGGGCTACGTCCCCTACGAGCGACGAGCCCATCAAAGC
>NZ_CALBEX010000312.1 GCF_937889215.1 uncultured Limnohabitans sp. | reverse complement strand
TGCGGCCAACCCCCAGCGTTTGACCATGCCCTTGATCCGCAAGGACGGGGTTACCAAAGATCCAGAGTTTCTCAACCGCTTGAACCGCGACAGTGCCGACTGGTCTGAGGTGTTCCGAGAAGCCAGCTGGGAGGAGGCCTTGGCCTTGGGCGCTGGCCAATTGAAAAATCTGCGTGACCAGTTTGGCCCCAAGGCTTTGGCTGGCTTTGGTTCAGCCAAGGGCGGCAACGAAGAAGCCTACTTGTTCCAAAAATTGGTGCGCACAGGTTTTGGCTCCAACAACGTCGACCATTGCACGCGCTTGTGCCACGCTTCCAGCGTGGCCGCTTTGCTCGAAGGCGTGGGCTCGGGTGCCGTGAGCAACCAAGTCAACGACGTCGAGCATTCAGAGCTGATCTTTGTTATCGGCTCTAACCCCACGGCCAATCACCCAGTGGCGGCCACTTGGATGAAAAATGCCGCCAAGCGCGGTGCCAAAATCGTGTTGGCCGACCCACGGGTCACCGACATCGGCAAGCACGCCTGGCGCACATTGCAGTTCAAGCCCGACACCGATGTGGCCATGCTCAATGCGCTGATCCACGTGGTGATCGAAGAAGGCTTGGCCGATCAGGACTTCATTGCCAAGCGGGCTAACAATTACGAAGCCTTGAAAGAAAACGTCAAAGGCTACAGCCCCGAAGCGATGGCCCCCATTTGTGGTGTGCCCGCGCAGACTTTGCGAGAAGTGGCACGCGCTTTCGCCCAAGCCAAAGGTGCCATGATTTTGTGGGGCATGGGCGTGAGCCAGCACGTCCACGGTACCGACAACGCCCGCTGCTTGATCGCGTTGGTCACGGTGACCGGACAAATTGGCAAACCCGGCTCGGGCTTGCATCCCCTGCGTGGGCAAAACAACGTGCAAGGCGCGTCCGATGCCGGTTTGATTCCGATGATGTTCCCCAACTACCAACGCGTCACCAATGGGGCCGCGCACGCCTGGTTTGAGGACTTCTGGCACATGCCACTGGACGCCCAGCCGGGCTACACGGTGGTCGAGATCATGCACAAAATCTTGGCCCCTGAAACGGATGCGCACAAGGTGCGCGGCATGTACATCATGGGTGAGAACCCTGCCATGAGCGACCCCGACTTGAACCATGCCCGCCATGCGCTGGCCACGCTCGATCACTTGGTGGTGCAGGACATTTTCATGACCGAAACCGCCTGGCTGGCCGATGTGGTGTTGCCTGCGACCGCTTGGCCCGAGAAGAACGGCACCGTCAGCAACACCGACCGCATGGTGCAACTGGGCAAGCAAGCGATCGACCCACCCGGTCAGGCCAAACCCGATTTGTGGATCATCCAGCAGATGGCACAACGCATTGGTGCGCACACCCGCCAGACGCCTGGAACGCCGCAATTGGATACAGGGCGCGGTCGCCCCTTGGCTTGCGGTTACGAAGGCGAATTCGACGGCGTGGCCGAGGTCTATGACGAAATGCGCCGCGCCATGCACACCGCCATCTCAGGCATCACCTGGGACCGGTTGCAGCGCGAGTCCAGTGTCACCTACCCCTGCCTGAGCGCCGAAGATCCAGGTGCCCCCACGGTGTTCATTGAGCAATTCGCCACCGAAGACGGTCGTGTGAACCTGGTGCCCGCCGACATCATTCCCGCCAACGAACGGCCCGATGCCGAGTACCCCTTTGTGCTCATCACTGGACGGCAGTTGGAGCATTGGCACACGGGCAGCATGACCCGCCTAGCCACGGTGCTTGATGCGATTGAACCGATGGCCACAGCCTCGATGTGTGGTGGCGACATGGCTCAATTGGGTTTGAGCACGGGCGATGTCCTGACGATCGAATCGCGCCGTGGCCAAGTCACCTTGCACGTTCGGCGTGACGACGGCACGCCTCATGGGGCCGTGTTTGTGCCCTTTGCTTACTACGAAGCAGCGGCCAATTTGATGACCAACGCGGCCTTGGACCCGTTTGGGAAAATTCCCGAGTTCAAGTACTGCGCCGTGGCCATCCGGGCGGGGGGCGAGCTTGCCGCGGTGGCCGGTTACGGCACCCAAGCCATGACCGCGTGACCATTGCCGCCATGCGCGCCATGCGTTGGATGAGGTTCTGTGCGCTCAACGGCCTCGGCTGACCCGGGCGCAGAGGCGACCTTCGGGTCGCTTGCCCATGAGGTGGGCGAGCGCGCAGCCGCCTGTCGGGTGATCGGCGCCTGATCCGAGGTCTTTTGTGTGTGGGGGGGGAAATAGTCCCTGGGCATTGGGCTTGCAAGGCCGTTATCAAATTTTGGGGCGCATCCGCCGTTTCATTGAAAGCATAATCAGAGGCTGAATGAAATCAGCGGTGGGCAGGCATGTCGTTTGGCGCAGCCTGCCAAGTCAATCACTGGCCAAGGAGGCCGTTTTGAATCTGAATGTGCAAACCATCTTCTGGATGGATGCTTTTTTGTACCTGATGCTGCATGCAGCCATCTGGTATGGGTTGGCGCGCTTTCGCAGCCCCGTGGTGGTCTTGTGGAGTGCCTCTGGCATTTTCAGTGC
>NZ_CALBEX010000311.1 GCF_937889215.1 uncultured Limnohabitans sp. | reverse complement strand
TGGTGGTGCTCGGTGGCTTGGGCTATTTGCACGGGGTGATTTTGGGGGCCATTTTGTTATCGGCCTTACCTGAAGTGCTGCGCTTCGTGGCGGGCCCATTGCAGGAAATGACAGGAGGTCGCCTGGATGCGGCCATCTTGCGCCAATTGCTGGTGGCGCTGGCCATGATCGTGATCATGTTGATGCGTCCGCGCGGGCTGTGGCCTTCGCCTGAACATGGCAAATCGCTCGTGACCAAATGAAGGAGCACACCATGAACCCAACAGCCAACAAAGACACCGTGCTCAACGTCTCGGGCATTTCCAAGCGCTTCGGTGGCTTGCAAGCCCTCTCCGATGTCGGCATCACCATCCAGCGCGGTCAGGTCTATGGCTTGATCGGCCCCAATGGCGCGGGCAAGACCACGTTTTTCAACGTGATTACCGGCCTCTACACACCTGACAGCGGCACTTTTGAGCTGGCCGGCAAGCCCTACCAGCCCACGGCCGTTCATGAGGTGGCCAAGGCCGGCATTGCCCGGACTTTTCAGAACATTCGTCTGTTCGCCGAAATGACGGCTTTGGAAAACGTGATGGTGGGACGCCATGTGCGCACCCATTCGGGCTTGCTGGGGGCGATCTTCCGCACTCCGGGCTTCAAGGCCGAAGAAGCGGCCATTGCCCAGCGTGCGCAAGAGTTGCTCGACTATGTGGGCATTGGCAAATATGCCGACTACAAGGCCCGCACTTTGTCTTATGGCGACCAGCGCCGCCTGGAGATCGCCCGCGCTTTGGCGACCGACCCGCAATTGATTGCATTGGACGAGCCCGCTGCCGGCATGAACGCCACCGAAAAGGTGCAGCTGCGCGAGTTGATCGACCAGATCCGCAAAGACAACCGCACCATCTTGCTGATCGAGCACGATGTGAAGCTGGTGATGGGCCTGTGTGATCGCGTCACCGTGCTCGACTACGGCAAGCAAATTGCCGAAGGCACGCCAGCCGATGTGCAGAAGAACGAAAAAGTGATTGAAGCCTATCTGGGCACGGGAGGGCACTGAGATGACCGATATTTTTTTGAAAGTCACAGACCTCCAAGTCGGCTACGGCGGCATACAGGCGGTCAAGGGCGTGAGCCTAGAGGTGCGCGAAGGCGAGCTCGTCTCGCTGATCGGCTCCAACGGCGCAGGCAAAACCACCACCATGAAAGCCATCACGGGTTCCTTGCCTTTGCAAGCCGGTGACATCGAGTATTTGGGCAAAAGCATCAAAGGCCAAGGCCCTTGGGATTTGGTCAAGCAAGGCCTGGCCATGGTGCCGGAAGGCCGTGGCGTGTTCACCCGCATGTCCATCACAGAAAACCTGCAGATGGGCGCTTACATCCGCTCTGACAAGGCGGGTATTGCCGACGACATCGAGAAAATGTTCACCATCTTTCCGCGTCTGCGCGAACGCAAAGACCAACTGGCGGGCACCATGTCGGGCGGCGAGCAACAGATGTTGGCCATGGGCCGCGCCCTCATGAGCCGACCCAAAGTTTTGTTGCTCGATGAGCCGTCCATGGGTTTGTCGCCCATCATGGTGGACAAAATTTTTGAAGTCGTTCGCGACGTTTACGCCCAAGGCGTTACGGTGTTGCTGGTGGAACAAAACGCCAGCCGCGCTTTGGCCATTGCCGACCGAGGCTATGTGATGGACTCCGGCCTCATCACCATGACCGGTGTGGGCAAAGACATGCTCGAAGACCCCAAGGTGCGCGCAGCCTATTTGGGTGAGTGATTTTCCACGCGCCGCGTTTGCAGCGCCATCAAAAGAGCCCGGCATGCCGGGCTCTTTTGTCAACGTGTGCAATGCATTCCCTTGGGTCAGACCTTTAGGTGCACAGCGTCGGACCTGAAGGCACCGACCTACAAATACCGATGCATTCCCTAGATCGGGCCTTTAGGGTTCGACATGCCGTTTGTTTGCGCCGCGACATTTTAAAGTTCGGTGTTGCCAAACGTCGGACCTGAATGCGCCGACCTACAAAGATCAGCGTGGACGCTTTCAGGTCCACACTGAGCGCAACATCAAGCTTGGGCTTTGTCGGCCTCGGAGGTGAACGAATCGGCGTAAAACTCTTCTTCAGGCAAACCGCCTTGCGCCATGTAGTCGCGCTTGGCCGAGTCCACCACGATGGGTGCGCCGCAGGCATAGACCTGGTAGACCGATAAATCGGGAAAGTCTTGCAAAACCGCCTGGTGCACAAAGCCTGTCCGACCGGACCACTGGTCTTCGGCTTCGGCGTTGGAGATCACAGGCACATAGCGCAGGTTGGGCATCTCGGCCAAACGGGCCTCTACCCAATCGGCCATGTACAGGTCGGTCGGACGACGGCCACCCCAGTAAAGCGTGGCCGGGCGATTGATGCCGCGGTGCTGCATGTGTTCGATCAGCGCCTTGATGGGCGCAAAGCCCGTGCCCGAGGCCAGCAGCACGATGGGTTTGTCGCTGTCTTCGCGCAGGTAAAAACTGCCATAAGGGCCTTCAGCCCGCAGGATGTCTTTTTCTTTCATGGTGGTGAACACCGGGTCGGTGAATTTGCCGCCGGGCATGTGGCGGATGTGCAGCTCGACTGTGGGCGGTGACAACTCCAAGGTGTGTGGTGCGTTGGCCATGCTGTAACTGCGGCGCGAGCCATCGCGCAGCAAAAACTCGATGTACTGGCCAGCGTGGAACTTCATCACGTCGTTGGCGGGCAGTTGCAGTTTTAGCGCGATCACGTCGTGGGATTTCTTTTCCAGGCTGACCACGCGCACCGGCATCTTCTTCACGGGCAAGCCGCCTTCGGCGGTGACTTGTTTCGATTCAAGCACCACATCGCTTTGCGCTGTGGCGCAGCAAGTCAGCACCAGACCTTGGGCTTCTTCCTCGTCGCTCAGGGCTTTGGACTGGTGCGGACCATGCACCACAGTGCCCGAAACTTTTTTGCATTTGCACGAACCGCAAGCGCCGTCCTTGCAGCCATAAGGCAAGCCGATGCCTTGGCGGATGCCAGCGGCCAGCAAGGTTTCGTGGTCATCGGCGGTGAAACTGCGGCCACTGGGCTGCACAGAAATTTGAAAGCTCATCTTTTCGGTATCCTTGAGGGTGTGAATTTGACCCGGAACCCCTGATTTTGCCTTCAAATCAAACCCCTTTGGGCGCACTGCCTGCCCGTTTTCGCCGCCAGCGTATTTTGATCGTGGGCTGTGGCGATGTGGGCTTGCGCACCGCTGGCCAGCTGGGTGCGCCTCAAAGCCAGCGTGTGCGTTTGATGGCTTTGACCTCATCGCCCGAGCGCGTGCGCCTGCTGCGGGCTTGCGGCATCACCCCTTTGCAGGGCAACCTGGACGATGCGGCCAGTTTGAAGCGTTTGGCGGGCATTGCGCACCGGGTGATTCACCTGGCCCCACCGCCCACCGACCGTGCAGGCGCGTTCGAGCGTGATCCGCGCAGCTTGGTGCTGGTGCGCGCTTTGCGTTTGCGCACGCCACCGCTGGCGCTGGTGTACGGCTCAACCACGGGTGTGTATGGTGACTGCGGCGGGCAGCGGGTGGATGAAACCCGAACCGTGAATCCGCACACACCCCGCGCCCAGCGACGTGTGGATGCGGAAAACCTGATGCGGTTTTTGGGGCGCAGTGGCGTGCGGGTGAGCGTGTTGCGCATTCCCGGCATTTACGCCCCCGACCGCGAAGGCGGCACGCCCCGCGAACGCTTGCTCAAAGGCACGCCAGTGCTGGCGGCCAAAGACGATGTGTACACCAACCACATCCACGCCAACGACCTGGCGCGCGCTTGTGCGGCAGCGCTGTGGCGCGGGAAACCCCAGCGTGTGGTCAACGTCACCGACGACACCGATCTGAAAATGGGCGACTACTTTGACTTGGCTGCCAGCCTGTTTGGCCTGCCCAAACCGCCCCGCCTGCCGCGTGACCAAGCCAGCTCAGCCTTGCCCTTGATGCTGCTGAGCTTCATGAGAGAGTCCCGACGATTGGACAACACACGCATGAAGCAGGAACTGCGGCTCAAGCTGCGTTATCCTCATGTGCGCGACGGCTTGAGCCCGCAAGGCGCTTTGTTTTCGGGCGCGCGATGACTTCCTTGCGCATCGACAAATGGCTGTGGGCGGCACGTTTTTACAAAACCCGCAGCCTAGCCAGCGACGAGATAGGCAAGAGTCGTGTGCAGGTCAATGGCCAAGACGCCAAGCCGTCCAAAGAAATCAAACCCGGCGACACCGTGCGTCTGCGCCAAGGCGCTGTGGAGCGCACGGTCGTGGTGCAGGGGCTGAGCGGTGTTCGCGGCCCGGCACCAGTGGCGCAGTTGCTGTATTTGGAAACGCCAGAAAGCATCGAGGCCCGCCAAAAAGCCGCCGAGCAACACCGCCTGGCCCGCGAGCCAGCGCTCAGCATCGAGCAAGGCCGTCCCACCAAGCGCGACCGCCGGCAGATTGAGCGCAACTGGAATGACCGCTGGAGTGCGGGGATCGATTAATGCTGCAATGAATGCGTGAACAGCCAAGAAAAAAGCCGCAAGTTCGTTGAACTTGCGGCTTTTGTCTGGTGCCCGGGGCCGGACTCGAACCGGCACGCCTTGCGGCGGGGGATTTTGAGTCCCCTGAGTCTACCAATTTCACCACCCGGGCGGTATTCGTGAAGACGCAAATTATGGCATATTTTTGACGCCATTTTGGGATTTCTTGGGGCGGGTGGTTAAAAGATCTCCTTGTGCGCAGGGGCAGTGCAGTTGGCGCCCATGCCTGTACGCACCGAAACGGAGCAGGGCCCCATGGCAGCCAAGCTCAGCAGCTGGCAGGCGGGTTTATACCGTGGTTTGAGCCAAGCTCACTGCCATCAGGGGCGTTCAAGTTATGGCAAAGTACATCTATGATTTATCCAACCATCGAAGACGCGATCGGCAAAACACCTGTGGTGGCTTTGCAGCGCTTGGGGGCAGCGGACTGCGCTGCGCGTGGCAATGTGATTTTGGGCAAGCTCGAGGGCAACAACCCGGCGGGCTCCGTGAAGGATCGCCCCGCTTTGTCGATGATCCGCCGGGCCGAAGAGCGCGGCGAGATCAAGCCGGGCGACACCTTGATCGAGGCCACATCGGGCAACACCGGCATTGCGCTGGCCATGGCTGCGGCCATTAAGGGTTACCGCATGATTTTGATCATGCCCGAGGACCTGTCGATTGAGCGAGCCCAGACCATGAAGGCGTTTGGGGCCGAGTTGATCCTCACGCCCAAGAGCGGCGGCATGGAGTACGCCCGTGACTTGGCCGACAACATGGCAGCGCAGGCCAAGGGACGCATCCTGGATCAGTTTGCCAACGCCGACAACCCGCGCATCCATTACGAAACCACCGGCCCGGAGATCTGGGAGCAGACCGGCGGCAAGGTCACCCACTTTGTCAGCGCCATGGGCACCACGGGCACCATCACGGGCGTCTCGCGCTACCTGAAAGAAAAGAACCCGGCCATCCGCATCATTGGCGCACAGCCGAGCGAAGGCTCGCGCATTCCCGGCATCCGCAAATGGCCGCAAGAATACCTGCCCAAAATTTACGATCCCAGCCATGTGGACGAGCTGATTTACGTGAGCCAAAACGATGCCGAAGAGACCTGCCGCCAGATGGCTCGCAGCGAAGGCATTTTTGCGGGCATCTCTGCAGCAGGTGCTTGCTGGGTGGCCCAGCAGGTGGCCAAGACGGCGCAAAACGCCACCATCGTCTTCATCGTCTGCGATCGCGGTGACCGTTATTTGTCTACGGGCGTTTTCCCCGCCTAATCGGAGTTGTTTAAATGGCTGAATACCGTTTTTGCCCTCAATGTGCCGCGCCTTTGGCTTGGCTCTCGCAAATGGAAGACAGTGGCGAAACCATGCGCCTGCGTTGCACCGCTTGTGACTTCACCCACTGGAACAACCCGACGCCGGTGCTGGGGGGCATTGTGCAAGTGGGCGATCAGATTCTGCTGGCCCGCAATGCCGCCTGGCCTGGGCGGCGTTTTGCGCTGATCACCGGCTTCATGGAGGCGGGCGAAACGCCCGAAGAAGGCATCACGCGTGAGATTGCCGAAGAAACCAACCTGAAGGTGTCAGCCCTCAAGTTGATCGGTGTGTACGACTTCCAGCGCATGAACCAGGTGATCATTGCCTACCATGCGGTGGCCGAAGGCGAGGTGCGTTTGTCGCCCGAGCTGGCCGAGTACAAGATGTTCGACTTCAAGGATTTGATTTGCTGGCCTGCGGGAACAGGTTACGCCTTGGGCGACTGGCTGCGGACCATCGGCATTGAGCCGAAATTCATGACCTGGGAAGAGCGTGCCGCGCAGAGCCAGGAAGCGAATCAGGACACATGATGCACATCGACAAAGAAATAGACACCAGCGGCCTGAATTGCCCTTTGCCCATTTTGAAGGCCAAGAAGGCCCTGAACGAGATGAGCAGCGGTCAGGTGCTCAAAGTGACGGCGACTGACCCGGGCGCTTGGCGTGACTTTGAGGCCTTTGCCCGGCAGACCGGCAACGACTTGTTGATGCAGGAAAAAACGGAAACGGCGTTTGTGTTTGCACTTAAACGCCGCTGAGAAGAGTCCGTTGAGCCTTAAAGGTTCAAGCCCTTGAGGTACTCGTGAAACGATGCACCCACCTGCGGGTGCTGCAAAGCCAGCTCCACCGTGGCTTCCAGAAAGCCTTCCTTGCTGCCGCAGTCGTAGCGCTTGCCCTGGTATTGAAAGGCGTAAACGGCTTCGCGCTGCATCAGGCGGGCGATGGCATCGGTGAGCTGGATCTCGCCGCCCACGCCTGTGGGCTGGTTGCGGATCTCGTCAAAAATGCCCGGCGTCAAAATGTAGCGACCTGCCACGCCCATGCGCGAAGGCGCTTTGTCCGGGCTGGGTTTTTCCACAATTTGCTCGACACGAATGAGCTGCCGACCCGCTGGTTCTCCGGCCACGATGCCGTAGCGTTTGACTTGGTCGAGCGGCACCTCTTGCACCGCCAGCACCGAGCGGCCTTGCTTGGTGTAAGCGTCAACCATTTGGGACAAGATGGACGGCCCCTGGTTGACCATCAAATCGTCGGCCAGCAGCACGGCAAAAGGCTCATTGCCGACCAGGGGTTCGGCGCACAGCACGGCGTGGCCCAGACCCAGCATGCGTTTTTGGCGCACGTAGGCGCAGACCATGTCGTCGGGTTGCACCGAGCGCACCAAGGCCAGCAATTCGTCCTTGTGCGCGGCTTCGAGTTCGCTCTCGAGCTCGTAAGCGGTGTCGAAATGGTCTTCGATGGCCCGCTTGCTGCGACCCGTGACAAAAATCATATGCCGCACACCTGCCGCATACGCCTCTTCCACCGCGTACTGGATCAGTGGCTTGTCCACCACCGGCAGCATCTCTTTGGGGGCAGCTTTGGTGGCCGGCAAAAAACGGGTGCCAAGGCCCGCGACGGGGAACACGGCTTTGCGGATGACGTTGTGGCTCATGGTCGATTCCTTGTCTACGCAGTGTTTTAGCCTAGGCGTTGCAGTTGCTGGCGGATTTTATCCAACGTGTCACTGAAATCGGCAACGCGTTTCTTGGTTTCGTCGAGCACCGCTTGCGGCGCTTTGGACACAAAGGCCTCGTTGCTGAGCTTGGCGTTGGCCTTGGTGATTTCGCCTTCCAGGCGAGCGGCTTCCTTGGCCAGGCGAATTTTTTCTGCCGCCGCATCGACTTCGATGAACAGGCACAGGCGCGCTTCGCCCACCACCGCCACGGGCGCGGCTTGTGCGGCAGCGATCCATTCGGCTTCGGTCTCAAAAACCTTGACTTCGCTCAGTTTGGCCAGTGACTGCAACACGGGCGCCACGCTTTGCATGAAGGCGGTGTCGCCCAGCACGTACATGGGCATGCGGGTGGCGGGCGAGACGTTCATCTCACCGCGCAAGTTGCGGCAGGCGTTCACCAGGGTTTTGAGCTTGGTCACATGGGCTTCGGCCACTGTGTCGATGCGATCGGGTTGGCTCACGGGGTAGGCGGCGATGCTGACCGATTCACCCGGAAGACCCGCGACCACCGACACTTTTTGCCAAAGTTCTTCGGTGATAAAAGGAATGATGGGGTGCGCCAAACGCATGATGGTCTCGAGGGTGCGTATCAGGGTGCGACGGGTGGCGCGTTGCTGCGCCTCGTTGCCGGTGTTGATTTGCACCTTGGCGATTTCGAGGTACCAGTCGCAAAACTCGTTCCACACAAAGTCATAGATCGTGTTGGCCACGTTGTCCAGGCGGTACTCGGCAAAGCCTTTGGCCACGTCGGCTTCGACGCGTTGCAGCTGAGAGTTGATCCAGCGGTCGGCTTGGCTGAAGTTCATGTAGCCGTGCGCCGGGCCACCGGGTTGGCATTCGGCTTTGGTGTGCTTTTTCAAGCCGCAGTCTTGGGCCTCGCAGTTCATCAGCACAAAGCGGGTGGCGTTCCACAGCTTGTTGCAAAAGTTGCGGTAGCCCTCGCAGCGCTTGGAGTCGAAGTTGATGCTGCGGCCCAAAGACGCGAGCGCGGCGAAGGTGAAACGCAGCGCGTCGGCACCGTAGGCCGGAATGCCTTCGGGGAATTCTTTTTCGGTTTGCTTGCGCACCTTGGGAGCGGTCTCGGGCTTGCGCAGGCCTTGGGTGCGTTTGTCGAGCAAAGGCTCCAGGGTGATGCCGTCAATCAGGTCGACCGGGTCGAGCACGTTGCCTTCGGACTTGCTCATCTTCTTGCCTTGGGCGTCGAGCACCAGGCCGTGGATGTAGACGTGTTTGAAAGGCACTTTGCCGGTGAAGTGCGTGGTCATCATGATCATCCGGGCGACCCAGAAGAAGATGATGTCGTAGCCGGTCACCAGCACGCTGCTGGGGAGGTAGAGGTCGTAGTCGCTTTGGCTGTTGTTGTTGGTGGTTCCGCTGGCGGCAGTGGCACCGCCGGTCGTGCTCATACTCGCTTCGCTCACCAAATCGCCCGATCCGGCGGCACCACTGCCGCCAGCTGCGTTACCACTGCCGCCAGCTGCGTTACCAGTGTGGTTTGTGTCGTTGCCCCAGCCCATGGTGCTGAAAGGCACCAGTGCCGATGAGTACCAGGTGTCCAGCACGTCTTCGTCGCGCTTGAGGTTTTTGCCTGGGGCTTGTGCTTGCGCCTCGGCCTCATTGCGGGCCACGTAGACCTTACCGTCTTCGTCGTACCAAGCGGGAATCTGATGGCCCCACCACAGCTGGCGGGAGATGCACCAGTCCTGGATGTTGTTCATCCACTGGTTGTAGGTGTTGACCCAGTTCTCGGGCACAAAGCTCACTTCGCCGGACTGCACCGCGTCGATGGCTTTTTGCGCAATGCTTTTGCCGGTGGCGTCTCCTTGGCCGACTTGGTTCATCGCCACGAACCACTGGTCGGTCAGCATGGGTTCGATCACCTGGCCGGTGCGGGCGCAGCGGGGCACCATGAGTTTGTGTTTCTTCACCTCGACCAAAGCGCCTGCGGCTTCGAGGTCGGCCACCACGGCTTTGCGGGCCACGAAGCGGTCCAGGCCTCGGTACTTTTCTGGCGCATTGTTGTTGATCGTGGCGTCCAGATTCAGCACGCAAATCATCTCCAGCTTGTGGCGCTGGCCGACTTGGTAGTCGTTGGTGTCGTGTGCGGGGGTGACCTTGACCACGCCCGTGCCAAAGGCTTTGTCCACGTAATCGTCTGCGATCACGGGGATGGTGCGGCCGCACAGAGGCAGGTTGACCTGTTTGCCGATCAGGGCGCTGTAGCGCTCGTCTTCGGGGTGCACCATCACGGCCACGTCGCCCAGCAGGGTTTCGGGGCGGGTGGTGGCCACGGTCAGGCTGCCAGAACCATCGGCCAAGTCATAACGGATGTGCCACATCGAGCCGTCTTCTTCGGCGCTTTCCACTTCCAGGTCAGACACCGCGCTTTGCAGCACCGGGTCCCAGTTCACAAGACGTTTGCCGCGGTAAATCAGGCCTTGCTCATACAACTGCACAAAGGTGTCGGTCACGGTCTTGGACAGCTCGGGGTCCATCGTGAAGTATTCGCGGCTCCAGTCCACGCTGTCGCCCATGCGGCGCATTTGGCTGGTGATGGTGCTGCCGGACTCTTCTTTCCACTCCCAGACCTTGCTCACAAAGTTCTTGCGTGCTTCGGCAGGTGTGGGTCCCATGTCGTGGCGGCTGATGCCTTTGGCCTGCAGCTGGCGCTCCACCACGATCTGCGTAGCAATCCCCGCGTGGTCGGTGCCCGGAATCCAGGCGGTGTTGAAGCCTGACATGCGGTGGTAGCGGGTCAACGAGTCCATGATGGTCTGGTTGAACGCGTGGCCCATGTGCAGGGTGCCCGTGACGTTGGGCGGGGGCAGCTGAATGGCGAAGGCGGGTGCGTCCGCCGCTGGTACACCCGTACCCCGGAAACCGGCCACGCCGTAACCGCGGTTTTCCCACTCGGGTCCCCAGTGTGCTTCCAGCGCGGCGGGCTCAAATGATTTGGACAGGCTTTCAAGGCCGGGCTGATGGGCCGCTGTGGCGGGGGCGTTGCTCATGGTGGGGGTATTCCAAAAGAAACGGCAGCGCATCCGATGCCGTGCGGGAAGTGTGCATCCCAAAATGTTTATTTTAACGAGGCCTATCCAAGCCCTTGCGCTCCAAGACAGCCGTTGGGGCTACCTTGTTTTATCATTTTGTTCAGTGAGCGAACACCTTGGGGTGCCCATGCCTTGGTCTAAGCGTGATTTTTATCAAATTTCAAAGGCAATAGGCAATTTAAATTTGAGCCATTGGATCAATCAATTGGGATACTGATCGGTTTGGGCTTAACCTGATGTCTCTCTGGCGATCCTGCCAGGGCAACCTCACGTTAAAACCCACAAGGAGATATCCATGGCAGCACTCAAAGGCTCGCGCACGGAACAATGCCTGAAGGACGCCTTCGCTGGCGAATCCCAGGCCAACCGTCGCTATTTGTACTTCGCGAACAAAGCGGACGTTGAAGGTCAGAACGACGTGGCAGCCCTGTTCCGTTCCACCGCTGAAGGTGAAACAGGTCACGCCCACGGTCACCTGGAATTCCTGGAGCAATCCGGCGACCCAGCCACCGGCATGCCGATTGGCTCGACACGCGACAACCTGGCTTCGGCTGTGGCTGGCGAAACCCATGAGTACACCGATATGTACCCTGGCATG
>NZ_CALBEX010000310.1 GCF_937889215.1 uncultured Limnohabitans sp. | reverse complement strand
TCTTCACCCTTTATGTCGCGTTCCAAGCGCATCTGCTCTTTGGGGAACAGGGGCGTCAAGTTCTCAAACATGACTTTGTGTTTGTTGTTCTCAGGCAGATCGCCGTTGACTTGGTCCAGCTTGGTCAGGGCAAAGTAGCGCTCGCCATCTTTGGGGATGCGCACTTCGCCTTCGATCATGTCGCCCGTGTGCAGGTTAAAGCGGCGCACCTGGCTGGGGCTGATGTAGATGTCGTCGGTGCTGGCCGTGTAGCTGGAGTCGGGGCTGCGCAGGAAGCCAAAACCGTCGGGCAGGATTTCGAGGACGCCGTCGGCAAACACCTGTTCGCCCGCTTTGGCGCGCTTTTTGATGATGGCAAACATCAACTCCTGTTTGCGCATGCGACCGGTGTTCTCGATTTCGAGCGTGTCGGCTTGCTTCAGGAGTTCGGACACATGAAGTGCCTTGAGTTCGTTCAAATGCATGGGATGGGGCCTGTGTCGAAGCGGACCGCTGGGGACCGTCTTTCTGATAACCGGGTGGAAATGTTCTGGACCGGATGCCGCCCGGGGTTGGGGCTGGGGCTTCCGGCAGTCTGGGCGCTGATCCCTGTTCGGGTTGCCTGTCGGAAATTATGACAGGTTTTAAGTTGTGCCAGAAAAGAAACAACCGGACGCTGCAGGTCCGGTTGGGGGTGGGTTGCCCGGTGCGCCCAGGCGACCCGCTGCCATCAGGCCAATTGCTGGTCGATGAAGGCCGTCAGTTGCGATTTGCTCATGGCGCCGACTTTGGTGGCCGCCAGTTGGCCGTCTTTGAAGATCATGAGTGTAGGGATGCCGCGAATGCCAAATTTGGCGGGAATGTCGCGGTTGTCGTCCACGTTCATCTTGGCAATTTGCAGCTTGCCTTCGTAGGCGCCGGCCACTTCGTCCAAGATGGGGGCGATCATTTTGCAAGGACCGCACCATTCGGCCCAGAAGTCGACCACCACGGGTTGGCTGGACTGGAGCACATCGGCTTCAAAAGTGGCATCGGTGGTGTGTTTGATCAGATCGCTGGCCATGGCCTTTTCCTTGTGAACATTGAAGATACGTCTAAAGTAGCGTCTATTTTGACAGAAACCCAACGCTTGCGCCTATCGCACGGGCGTTGCCTAGACCCCATTCCATGACTTTGCTCAGCCCCACCTCGGTTTTAGCCGATGCCCCTGTTCTCCATGTTGACGTCGCCATTGTGGGCGGCGGACCGGCCGGCTTGATGGCCGCCGACGTGCTGTCGCAAGCCGGCGTTTCGGTCCACTTGTTTGATGCCATGCCTTCTGTTGGGCGTAAATTTTTGCTGGCCGGCAAGGGCGGGCTGAACCTGACCCACTCCGAGCCGTCGGGTTTGTTCAACAGCCGTTTTGGCGCGCGTCAGCCTGAGGTGAGCCAATGGCTTTCGGGGTTGGACGCGCAGGGCGTGTGTGCATGGGCGCAAGCCCTGGGGGTGACGACTTTTGTGGGCTCATCGGGCCGGATTTTCCCTCAAGAAATGAAGGCAGCGCCCCTGTTGCGCGCCTGGCTGCACCGCTTGCGTCACCCTGCAAGCGGGGTGCCCGTGCAGTTTCACATGCGCCACCGCTGGTTGGGTTGGCAGGGCGACACTTTGGTTTTTGAGCCCACGGGTTCGGCGGGTGTGACCCGGGTCAACGCCCGAGCCACCTTGTTGGCATTGGGCGGTGCCAGTTGGCCCCGTCTGGGCTCTGATGGGGCGTGGGCCCCCGTGTTGGCCGAACAAGGCATCGCGCTCGCCCCTTTGAAGCCTGCCAATTGCGGCTTTGATGTCTTGGGCCGGGCCGGTCAAGGCTGGACCGAGCATTTCCGCAGCCGTTTTGCCGGCCAGCCACTCAAGTCGGTGGCGTTGCGCGTCGAGGCTACGCCAGGGGCGTCGCCCTCGGGCGTTGCCCGGTTTGACCGCAGAGGCGAATTTGTCATCACAGACACGGGTGTGGAGGGCAGTTTGGTGTACGCCGCATCGGCCTGGTTGCGCGACGACCTTGGCCACGGCGCGGCGCGCATGGTGCTGGATTTGTTGCCCGACAAAACCGCCGAACAAGTGCTGACCGATGTGCGTTGGCCTCGGGGCAGCCGGAGTTTGTCGAGCCACCTCAAAAGCCGCTTGGGGCTGGACGGCGTCAAGATGGGGCTGCTGCATGAGCTGTGTTCGGCCGACACCATGGCCCAGCCGGAGGCTTTGGCGCATGGCCTGAAAAATCTGCCGGTGGCGCTCAAAAGCGCCCGTCCGGTGGCCGAGGCGATCAGCACGGCCGGAGGCGTGGCCTTGGAGGGCCTGACCCCCGAACTCATGCTGGCGCAGCGTCCAGGCGTGTATTGCGCAGGTGAAATGCTCGATTGGGAAGCCCCCACAGGCGGGTATTTGCTCACCGCTTGTCTGGCCAGTGGCCAGCGGGCGGGGCAAGGTATTTTGATGAATTTGTGACAATTTCACACAATTCTTGTCGGCCTGCGCGCTACGTGCCGCGTTAATGGTGGGTGAGTTTGTTTATCCACACACAGAGGTCGACATGTCGCCAGAAGCCAGCCAGGAATACCAGCGTGCCGTTGAAGAAGCTGCCAATGCTTTCATGAAAGTGATGGCTTTGAGGGGTTTTAACGTTCGGGACTACCCCCAAAACTTTGTGGCCCAAATGGCCCAAACCACACGACTGGCGTTCGAGCCCAGCCGCCAAGGTGCCCACGTTCGAGCCGATGCGCTGGTCTCCAGCATGCTCAGCCCGGCCGCTGCCGCCGCCAGCACCGCCCAAGCCCAAGCTCGTGGCAAATCCTCCAAAAGTGCTTTTTCTTCGCTGCGCCACCGTTTGGCCTGAGCCGCCTTTCAGCGGGTCTCTTTGGTGGTGCAAGTTGGGGTGTTTTTGGACCCCGGCGGCCAAAATGCGACAATTGACGGTTAATGACCGACTCTTTTTCAAATTTATCGCTGGCCCCTACGCTGGCACGAGCCGTAGCCGAAATGGGCTACGAATCCATGACCCCTATCCAGGCCCAAGCCATTCCGGTGGTGTTGACGGGCCAGGACGTGATGGGCGCGGCCCAGACGGGCACCGGTAAAACGGCGGCGTTTTCGCTGCCTTTGCTGCAGCGCTTGCTCAAGCACGAAAACCCCTCCACCTCGCCCGCCCGTCACCCGGTGCGCGCCTTGGTGCTGTTGCCCACGCGCGAGCTGGCCGACCAGGTTGCCCAACAAATCAAGATGTACGCCAAGTACACCCAGCTGCGCAGCGCAGTGGTGTTTGGCGGCATGGACATGAAGCCCCAGACCCTGGAGCTGAAACAAGGCGTTGAAGTGCTGGTGGCCACCCCAGGCCGTTTGCTGGACCACATCGAAGCCAAAAACGCGGTGCTCAATCAGGTGGAATATGTGGTGCTGGACGAAGCCGACCGCATGCTGGACATTGGCTTTTTGCCCGACCTGCAACGCATCCTGAGTTACTTGCCCAAGCAACGCACCACGCTGCTGTTCTCGGCCACCTTTTCGCCCGAGATCAAACGCTTGGCCAGCAGTTACTTGCAAAACCCGGTCACCATCGAGGTGGCCCGTCCCAACGAAACCGCGTCCACTGTCGAGCAGCGTTTTTACGCCGCACAAGACGATGACAAGCGCCGCGTGATCCGCAAGGTGCTGGACGATCGGGGCATCAAGCAGGCCTTCATTTTTGTGAACAGCAAACTCGGCTGCGGCCGCTTGGCCCGCTCTTTGGAGCGGGAAGGTTTGCGCACGGCCGCCTTGCACGGCGACAAGAGCCAAGACGAGCGCCTGAAAGCCCTGGAAGCCTTCAAGAAAGGCGAAGTCGATTTGCTGGTCTGTACCGACGTGGCCGCTCGCGGTCTGGACATCAAAGATGTGCCGGCCGTGTTCAACTTCGATGTGCCTTTCAACGCCGAAGACTACGTGCACCGCATCGGCCGCACGGGTCGTGCCGGTGCTTCGGGCTTGGCCGTGACCTTGGTCAGCCCATCTGACACCCGCTTGGTGGCCGACATTGAAAAGCTGATCAAGAAAAAGCTCGAGGTGGAAACCTTGCAGCTGGACACCCGGCCTGCAGGCCCAGCGCCCGAAAAATGGGGCGAGCGCGCAGAAGACCGTCCACGCAGCCGCGCCTCCGAAGGTCGCCGCCGCGACGACTTTGACCCGCGTGATGCCCTGGATACACCGCGTGAGCGTCGGGGTGGTTTCCGTCCTGCGCCTGTGAACCGCGACCCGTTCTTCACCAAACCCTACGAAGCCCCTGCTGCAGACGCATCACCCAGCTGGGAAGCCGCTGTGCCCGCCACGGGTCGTTCGTCGATTTCGGCCAACATCAAACCCAAACGCAAGGTTGCGGCCTTGTTCAAAACAGGCGATTGATCCTCGCACCGCCCCGGGATTTGCCGGGGCGTCACACGCCATGCACTGGGCACTGTCAAAATGCCCGCATGCGCCCATTCCGTTTTTCGTTCCCCCTTACACCCCTGACCCACGGCCTGGTTCTGGCCGGCTTTGGCCTGTTCGTCTTGCCCGGTCTGAGCTGGGCACAAAGCCCGGCAGCACCCGGAGCGGTCGCAGCACCTGCAACCACCACCGACCCCGCGCAGGCCAAGCCCGCCGTCGCCCCGACCGATTTGGGCCAAATCGAGATCCGCAGCAACCGCAACAACGACACCGAGGCGCGGCGCGAGTCTTCGGCCTCCAAGATCGTGATTGGTCGCGAAGAAATCGAAAAACAAGGCGATGCCACTTTGGGCGATGTGCTCAAGCGCTTGCCCGGTGTCACGGTGCAAGGCAGTCCGGGCCGAGGTGGCGCTATCCGGATGCGCGGTTTGGGCGGTGGCTACACCCAGATCCTGCTCGATGGCGAGCGGGTGCCCCCCGGTTTTTCAATCGACTCGCTCACGCCCCAGCAGGTTGAAAAAATCGAAATCCTGCGAGCCCCAACAGCCGAAACCGGAGCGCGAGCGATTGCAGGCACCATCAACATCGTGCTGCGCGAAGGGCAAAAGGCCAACCCCGATGACCTGAAAGTCACCCGAAGCCAGGAACACGGCGAAGCTGCCACCCAGCTCAGTTGGGTACACAACCTCCAAACCCAGCCCTTGGCGGGCACGGTGACGCTGTCGCTGATGGACCAGCACCGGCCGGACGAAAACACGTCGGTGGTCACTTCCGATGCCAGCGATGACCGCATCCGCTTCGACGAGTCGGTGGGCCACCGCAAAGCCTTGCATGCCAACGCCCGCCTGCAGTGGAAAGGCGAGCAGGGCCGCACGCTTACCCTCTCGCCTTTTGTGGTGTATTCCGATTACCAAAGCCTGGGCCGCGTGCAGGTCCAGGAGACCGAAGGCGGTATGCGGGCCAACACGGCCCAGACCTTGAACGCGAGCCGTTACGACATGGCCCGTATGAATGGCCAGTGGGCTCAACGCTTGTCGGCCGATGACCGCTTGGAGCTGCGTTTTGGCTTGGGGCAGTCGCGCTACAACTACCGCATGGACCAAACCGGGGCGGCCGATGTGTTGCTGTTCAATGGATTCGAAACCCAAAATTTTGTGGACCGCTCGGGCAGCCTGAGTGGCAAGTGGACACGCGCCACCGACAGCGGGCACCAATTTGTCAGTGGTTTGGAGTTGGAGGGGGTGCGCCGTCAAGAGCAGGGCAACGCCGCCATTGACGCAGATTCGGGCGACCTGCAGGCCCGCACGCTTCGCTGGGCCGCATACGCACAAGACGAGTTCAAGATCAATGCACATTGGTCCGCCTACACCGGCCTGCGTTACGAGTCCATCTTGACCGAGGGCAGCAGTGACTTGGGACTCAAGTCGAACACCAGTTCGGTTTGGACCCCCTTGCTGCACGCGCTGTGGAAGCCCGACCCGGCCAAGCGCGACCAAGTGCGCATGAGCCTCACGCGCAGCTACAAAACCCCCCTCGCTCTACAACCTAG
>NZ_CALBEX010000309.1 GCF_937889215.1 uncultured Limnohabitans sp. | reverse complement strand
GGCCAAATCGCCCATGCGGAACGGGCCCATGGCAAAGCCGAATTTTTCAACGGCTTTGTCTACCTGTGCGGGGGTGCAGCCTTCTTCGATCAAAAAGCCCGCTTGGCGGCTGTATTGCTCGATCATGCGGTTGCCGATGAAACCATCGCACACACCCGAGACCACCGAGGTTTTCTTGATCTTTTTGCCGATGGCCATGACGGTGGCCATGACATCTTTGGCGGTTTGCGCGCCGCGCACGACTTCGAGCAACTTCATCACGTTGGCGGGGCTGAAGAAGTGCATGCCCACCACGTCTTGGGGGCGCTTGGTGAAGTTGGCGATCTGGTTCACGTCCAAGGTGGAGGTGTTGGAGGCCAGGATCGCGCCGGGCTTCATCACTTCGTCGAGCTTCTTGAAGACGGCTTCTTTCACGCCCATCTCTTCAAACACGGCTTCGATCACCAGGTCGGCTTGGCCGATGTCGTCGTAGCTCAGCGTGGTGCTGAGCAAGGCCATGCGCTGCTCGTATTTGTCTTGTTTGAGTTTACCTTTTTTGACTTGGGCTTCGTAGTTCTTGCGGATGGTGGCCACGCCACGGTCGAGCGCGTCTTGTTTCATCTCCAGCATCTTGACCGGGATGCCCGCGTTCAAGAAGTTCATCGAGATGCCGCCGCCCATGGTGCCCGCGCCAATCACGGCCACGCTCTGGATGTTGCGCTGGGGGGTGTCACTGGGCACGTCGGCGATCTTGCTGGCGGCACGGTCGGCCATGAAGATGTGGCGCAGCGAACGGCTTTCAGGGGTGAACATGAGGTTGGTGAAAATCTCACGCTCGAACACCATGCCGTCATCGAACTTTTTCTTGGTTGCCGCTTCGACGGCGTCCACGCACTTGAGTGGCGCAGGCAGGTTTTTGGCCATGCCTTTGACCATGTTGCGGGTGAACTGGAAGTACGCATCGCCTTGAGCATGCTTGCAAGGCAAATTGCGCACCAGTGGCAATGGCGCGCCGTCTGCGTGAGCAGCAGCCACTTTGCGGGCCATGGCCAGTGCTTCTTCGGGCAGGCTTTCGGCCGACTGGGCCATGGCATCAAACAGCTTTTGGCCAGGCAACATGGCCAGCATTTCGCTCTTGATGGCTTCGCCACTGACAATCATGTTCAGCGCTGCTTCTACGCCAATCACGCGGGGCAGACGCTGTGTGCCGCCCGCGCCGGGGATAAGACCCAGCTTGACTTCGGGCAAGGCAATGGAAGTACCAGGCGCAGCAATGCGGTAGTGGCAGCCCAGGGCCAACTCCAAACCACCGCCCATGGCGACCGAGTGGATGGCCGCCACAACCGGCTTGCCTGATTTTTCGCAAGCGGTGATGACGCTCAGCAAATTGGGCTCTTGCACCGCTTTGGGCGAGCCAAATTCACGGATGTCGGCACCGCCCGAAAAAGCTTTGCCGCCGCCGGTGATGACGATGGCTTTGACAGCCGCGTCGTTGTTGGCTTTTTCCAGGCCGTCGGTGATGCCGACGCGGGTGGACAGACCCAAACCGTTGACGGGCGGGTTCATCAGGGTGATGACCGCGACATCGCCGTGGACTTTGTATTCAGCTGTCATGCTGGACTTCCTTTGCGTGAAAAGTTAAAAAAGAACGACCGTTCGTTTTTTTGCATTGTAGACACAAATAAAACTGCAACGGGAAAAGTTTTGTCGCTCCAGAGACCCACCCTGGACGGGGCTCAGACTTCGAGCCATTCTTTGCGGATGTAAGTATTGGCCCGCAGATCGTCGGGCGTGCCCTGGAACACGATGGCCCCGTGGCCCATGACCAAGGCTCGGTCGGAGATGCTCATGGCAATCGTCAGCTTTTGCTAGATCAGCAAGACGGAGACCCCTTTGGCTTTGAGGCTGTGCAGAAACTGCCCCACCAGCTCCACGATTTTGGGGGCCAGGCCTTCGGTGGGTTCGTCGATGATGATGAGATCGGGGTCGCCCATGAGGGTGCGGCACAGCGTGAGCATTTGCTGCTCGCCCCCCGACAGAACGCCCGCTTCTGT
>NZ_CALBEX010000308.1 GCF_937889215.1 uncultured Limnohabitans sp. | reverse complement strand
AGCAGGCCCTACTTCATTTTCACCAAGGTGCCGCTCGCAACACCTGACAAACAAGCTGCGTTTCAGCGCCCATTCAAGGGATAAGACGAATCGTTGTATCCGGGCGTAGAGGGATGACCCATGGCCACCAAGCTGTTGACGATGGCTTCGTCTTCGGCGGTGATCTCCACATCCAAAGCGCCTGCGTAGTCTTGCCACTGCGCCAGCGTGCGGGGGCCAGCAATGACAGCGCTCACATGGCGGTTGGCCAAGACCCACGCGGTGGCAAAGTGCGCCAACGATACGCCTTTGGCCTCGCAATGCTGGCGCAGGGTTTGCGCAATCTGCAGCGACTCGGCCCGAAACTCGGTTTCCATGATGCGTTTGTCACCACGCGCGGCACGGCTGCCTTCGGCGGGCGTTTGGCCGGGTGCATATTTGCCCGTGAGCACCCCGCGTGCAATCGGGCTGTAGGGCACCACGCCCAAACCGTAATGTCCACACGCTTCCAGCACTTCTACCTCGGGCAAGCGGTTGAGCAGGTTGTAATAAGGCTGGCACACGACCGGCCCGGGCATGTTCATCTGGCGTGCCATGTTCACCATTTCGGCAATGCGCCAGCCCCGGAAATTGGACACGCCCCAGTAGCGGATCTTGCCGTCGCGCAGCAAAGCTTCGATGGCACGTAAGGGCTCTTCCAAGTTCATGCCGTTGTAATCGCGGTGCAGGTAATAAATGTCCAGATGGTCGGTATCCAAACGCCGCAAACTGTCTTCACAAGCCCGCAGCATCCAGCTGCGCGAGTAACCTTGATGGTTGGGCTGGTCCGACATGGGGTTGCCAACCTTGCTGGCCAGCACCCACCGATGGCGATGCCCCTTGAGGATTTGACCCACCATCTCTTCGGACTGGCCCAGTGTGTAAACGTCGGCCGTGTCGATGAAGTTGCAGCCCTTGTCCTGCGCATCGGCCACGATGCTTCGCGCATCCTCCAAGGGGGTCTGGTCACCAAACATCATGGTGCCTAGGCAAAGACGGGAAATTTTCAAAAGGCTGGTGCCTAGGGTGGTGTATTTCATCAGGAAGTCTCGCTTATGGAAAAGGACAAACCCCAATAGTGCCACCCAGACAGCAGAACGGCAATCCAGAAAAATATCCAGGCCCCGGCCCGCAGCTTTCAGTTCTTATGAACTGTCAATCTGTCGCTGCAGGGACATGAGGGTTCCCAACTCCGAAATTAAGATGAATCGCAGATGGGTCGATGAGCGAGGCACATATTGGCAATGCGTCAATCGCTCTGACACCCATTCAATTTTCGGTTGAATTTTCAATTTATTTCAATGACCAGGAGACAAAGCAATGAACCATAAGACCGTCATCATGAAGTTATCGAGCGTGGCCGCCACGATGGGCCTGTTGTGTGCCGCATCTGCGCCCGCGCAAGCAGAAGAGACTTTCCGCGTCGGCATCATTAGCTTTTTGTCTGGCCAAGCTGCAGACAGTTTTGGCATTCCTGCAGTCAATGGCGCCAAAATTTTGGTCGATGCCTTCAACAACGGACAAGCCCCCGCGCCTTATGACAAAAAAGGGTTTGGCGGCATGAAGTTCGAAGCCGTTTACGTGGACGAAGCCGGTGGTGCGACCAAACAAGTGCAGGAATTGCGCAACCTGTACGACCGCGAAAAAGTCGATGCTGTTGTCGGTTATGTCGGCTCAGGTGACTGCCTGGCTGCGGCTCCTGTTGCGGAGGAAATGAAGAAATTTTTGATTCTTTACGATTGCGGAACACCCCGAATATTTGAAGAGAAAGATTACAACTACGTGTTCCGTACAGCCGCACATGCGACCATGGACAACGTGTCTTTAGGACGCTATCTCAAAGCCAAAAACTTCAAAGTCGACACCATCAACTACATCAACCAAGATTACGCTTGGGGGCATGATTCTTTGAAAGACTTCCAGTTGACGGCCGCCCAACTGTTCCCCGAAGCCAAAACCCAGCAAGACTTGCGTCCCAAGTTCGGCGCAGGGCAATATGGCACTGAGATCTCATCACTTCTGTCCAAACCCGCCACCATCACCCATTCCAGCCTGTGGGGTGGCGACTTGCAGTCCTTCATTTTGCAATCCGCCCCTCGGGGTGTGATGCGCCGCTCGCAAGTCATCCTGTCTGCGGGTGACCACGTTTTGCCGGGTTTGGGACAAAAAATGCCTGACGATGTGATTTTGGGAGCCCGTGGTGCCTACGGCTTGATGTCGCCCGATACCCCACTCAACCGCTGGTGGTTCAAGTTGTATGAGGACAAATACAACACCATCCCCGTGCAAGCCCCTTACCGGATGGTTCAAGCCTTGTTGGGTTTGAAGCTGGCCGTTGAAAAAGCCACGGCAGCCAATGGCGGGAAAAAACCAAACCATGAGCAACTGGCTGCAGCGATGAAAAATTCCAGCTGGGAATCTCCAGCCGGCATGATTCGCATGACCAACGGCAAGGGCCACCAAGCCATTCAAGACACGGCCATCGGTAAAACCAAATACAACCCGGCCAAAAAGCGCGTTGACATTGTGGACATCATCCGGTTTCCAGCCGAGTGCGTGAATCCGCCAGCCAATATAAGCTCAGAGGAATGGATCAAGAGCGGCTTTAAAGGCGCCAAATGCTGATTTGAAATCAGACACGCAGGCATGGCCACCCCCGGTTAGCGTTATCCACACGCATGCCGGGTGCTGTGATGCCACGGGTCTGCGCGCATCGGCTTGCAGAAAATGCAAGCCGATCTTTTACAGCGTCCCTTCTTTGGTGGAATTTGACCGATGCTTGCATTGACCATACTTTTCGACGGCATCATTTACGCCTCATGGCTGTTCATCGTTGCTTTAGGCCTGACACTGGTGTTCGGGGTCCTCAAAATTTTGAACATTGCCCATGGCAGCTTCTACGCGGTGGGGGCTTACGTCACCGCTTCTTTTGTGGCTTGGTCGGTGGCTCTTGGGCTCTCACCTGTTTGGTCTCTTTTGGCCATGGTGTTGGCCGCTGCAGCTGTGGCCTTGGTGACTGCACCGCTGATCGAGCGGTTTTTGCTGCGCTCTTTTTATGGGCGAGATGAAGTCTTATTGGTGCTGGTCACTTACTCCCTCTTTCTGATCTTGGAAGACGCGACCAAGCTCATCTGGGGTGCAGTGCCTTACTACGTGACAGAGCCTTACATGCTCTTTGGACTGCTGGAAATGGGCCCTTTGTCCTATGTCGGCTACGACTTCACGCTGATTGGCTTTGCCATCGTTTGCGGCTTGGGTGTTTGGTGGGGCCTGAACCGAACCCGCACCGGAAAAATCGTGCTCGCCGTGATTCACAGCAATGAAATTGCGGCCAGCATGGGCATCAATGTCGCACGGGTCTGCACATGGGCTTTCGTATTCGGCGTGTTTTTAGCCTCCTTGGCAGGTGCCATGACCGCGCCCATGATTTCAGTCCAACCTGGGCTTGCATCTGGGGTCATCATCGTGTCGTTTGCTGTGGTCATCATTGGGGGATTGGGCAGCATTCAGGGCGCCGCCATCGGCGCCATCATTGTTGGCCTGGCCAGAGCCTTGGCCGTTCACACCTGGCCGGCAGCTGAACTTTTCAGTATTTACATTGCCATGGCCATTGTGTTGGTGTTCAGACCTGAGGGTTTGTTCCAACGCGTACAAGCGAGGAAAATCTGATGCACACAAGCCCGTTGAAAACCTTGCGCATGGGTGCATTGTTGGTTGTTGTATTTTTACTGGCCGGGCTGGCAATGCCCAAATGGCTGCTCTTTTTGTCGACCATGGCCCTATCGCACGGATTGGTTTCTCTGGGCATTGTCATTCAAATGCGAAGCGACGTTGTTTCGTTTGGGCAAGGCTTTGTTTTTGCTGCAGGCGGATATGCCACGGCCCTGGCCGCCAATCACTTGGGCGTCACCGATGCCATTTTGATGGTTCTGGTGGGCGGCTTTGCTGCCACACTGTGCACCTTGCCGTTCGCCCCTTTGCTGTCACGCTACAGAGGAATCTTTTTCGCCATGCTGACCTTGGCCATCTCCATGGTTCTTTATGGCATTTTGGTCAAAACAGAAAGTTTGGGTGGCTCAGACGGATTCAACGTCAGTCGACCCACTTTGTTTGGCCATGCCATTGAAGCAGGCGAATCCAATTGGTTGCTTTACAACTTGGCCGTTGTGGTGGTGGGCATCATCGCCACACTGGCACGCATCTATGCGGACTCGGTCAGAGGTTTGGTGTCTTTGGCAATCCGCGAAAACGAATTGCGCGTCGAGTATTTGGGCGCATCGGTGTCTCAATCGATTGCCTTCAATTTTCTAATTGCGGCCTTCATGGGTGGCGCCGGTGGGGCTTTGACGCTCATGTCCTTGGGCCACATTGATCCCAACTTCAGCTACTGGACGACCTCTGGAGAGTTTGTTTTTGTGGCCATCTTGGCCGGTCATCAAAGCATGCTGGCTGTGTTTTTGGGCTCTTTTGTGGTCGAAGTTGTCCGGTCTTTCTCTAACCTCTATTTCCCCAACACCTGGCAACTGGCCATGGGCTTGTTCTTGCTGGTCGTGATCCGCTTCCTGCCCCGAGGTTTGGGGAGCTTGTGGATGGACAAGCGCGCCAAGAAGGAAACTCCGCCATGAACAACACCTCCACCAAGACCATGCTCCGAGCGCAGGGGTTGAAAAAATCATTCGGCGCTGTCACAGCCGCCGATGACGTGAACATCGATATCCCAGCAGGACAACGCGTGAGCCTGATTGGCAGCAACGGTGCCGGCAAAACCACGTTTGTGAACATGGTCACCGGCTACCTGAAACCCGATGCGGGCCGCATCGAATTGGATGGCCAATCGATTGAAGGATTAGGACCACGTCAAATCACGGCCATGGGCATTGCACGTTCATTTCAGATTCCCCAACTGGCGCTGGACATGACGACCTTGGACAACATGTTGGTGGCTGCAGCCTGCAACGATGGCCAGCAATCGTTTTGGCAACCGGCCCACGCGTCGCAAAGAATTGAACGGGCCGAAGCCTTGCTCGAAAAATTCGACCTGACGGCCCATCTGCACCGCCGCGTTGCCGAACTGCCTGGTGGCGTGAGAAAACTGCTGGACATTGCGATGTCTTTGACCGGCAAGCCCAAATTGTTGTTGTTAGACGAGCCCACCAGCGGGGTATCTGTGGACGAGAAATTCCCCATGATGGACACCATTTCCGCTGCCTTGTCGAGTGAAAATGTGACCGTTTTATTTGTTGAACACGACATGGAAATTGTGACCCAGTACTCCGACAGGGTCATCGCCTTTTACAGTGGGCGAGTGATCGCCGATGACCAACCCGAAGCCGTCCTGAGCCACCCTGAGGTTCAGCGCTACGTCACAGGCACGCTCAAACAAGGCCATTAAAGATGTTGAAAATTGAATCTGTTGATGTCACCATCCAGTCGGTCCAAGCGCTTCGCGGTTTTTCACTAAATGTATTGCAGGGTCAAATGGTGGGCTTGGTGGGACGCAATGGTGCGGGCAAGACCACGTTGTTGCGCACCGTCATGGGACACCTCAAGCCCACTGCAGGCCATGTCGAATGGGCCGGTGTACCACTCAACCAGCAAGCCCCTCATGCGCGAGCTGCATTGGGCATCGGCTACATGCCTGAAGACCGAGGGCTGGTGCCAGAACTGACGGTGGAGGAAAACATTTTGATTCCCGTTTGGGCCTCAAAGACCCTGCATCCCCAAGACCGCCTAGAGAAGGTGTACGCAGTCTTGCCTGAGTTGCACGACATGAAAGACCGCCGTGCGCTGCTGCCGTCGGGTGGGCAACAAAAATTGGTCGCATTGGCTCGTGCCCTGGCTGTGGGCACGCGCTTGTTGTTATTGGACGAGCCCTTTGAAGGCGTGGCCCCGGCCCTGTCGCAACGCTTGTCGGACGTGATTTTCGGGCTTCGCGGCAAAGACATGACTGTGGTCATTGCGCAGTCAGAGTTAAACCACGCAGCCTCCATGCTGGACCAAAAAATTCTCATCGAGCGCGGTGCCAATGCCATCCCATGAGTGGGCCTTCACCTTGCTTTTGACCCGCCATGTCCGAACTTAATTTACAGACTACATCGGTCTGGCATGGTGCGCCCTTGCCCGCTGTTCAGGCCGAATCGCATTTTGGCGACAGAGTAGTTCAAGCTTTCAAGGACAGAGCGCACAGCATTTTCGAGTTGCTCCAAAACACCGTCACTCAGCACCCGGATCGACTGGCCCTGGTCTGTGGCTCTGAGCGATTGACATGGCGCGAAGTCGACGTTCAAGCCGCACGCCTGGCAGCGTGCTTTGCACATGCGGGTCTGGTCGCAGGGGGCAGGGTGGTTTTATTTCAAGGCAACAGCACGGCTTTTGTGATGGCCTTCATGGCGATTCAAAGGCTGGGGGCCATCGCGGTGGCCGTCGGAGCGCGCGAACAGCGTGCAGGCTTGACCTGGATATTGCAACACTGCGGGGCAAAAGCCGTGGTTTGTGATGCGGATCTGCTCGACCGTTTGCCTTCACAGGACGAAGCCCTTGACTGGCAATGGACTCTTGTGAACGGGCCTTGTCCTGAACCCAGCGCAGCATGGGGCCGCGTTTTTTCATTTCAAGAAGGCTTGGCTTTTGACCCACTGACAGAAGTTGCACCCGTGCATGAAGAGGACACGGCCATCATTTTGTACACCTCCGGTACCACGGGGCGTCCCAAGGGGGCCATGTTGACGCATTTCAATGTGCTGCACTCGGTTCAGCATTACGTGACCTGCATGGGCTTGAGTTGTGATGACCGGTCCATGCTCGGGGTGCCTGTGACCCATGTGACCGGATTGATTGCCAACTTGATGAGCATGGTTGGTGTAGGTGGCGCTTTGTTGATCCTGCCCAGTTTCAAAGCCGATGATTTCTTGCAAATGGCCGAGATGGAGGGCATGACCCACACGCTGATGGTGCCAGCCATGTACAAGCTTTTATTGATGTCGCCCCGCTTTGACAAATTCAACTTGAGTTCATGGCGCATCGGTGGATTTGGTGGGGCTCCCATGCCGCCGTCCACCATTGACGAGATGGCCGTCAAATTGCCACACCTGCACTTGCTCAATGCTTACGGTGCCACCGAAACGACATCACCCACCACTTTGATGCCGATGGGAAAGACGCGCGACCACTTGGACTCTGTGGGACAAGTTTTGCCCTGCGCGCAAGTGCTGGTGATGGACGAGCAAGGACACCAACTCCCACCCGGCGTGGTCGGTGAACTTTGGATATCAGGCCCCATGGTGGTCAAAGGCTATTGGAATGATGCCGCAGCAACTGCACGAGAAATGACAGCGGGTTGGTGGCACTCTGGAGATTTGGGCTCGGTAGATGCACAAGGCTATGTGAGAATTTTCGATCGCAAAAAAGACATGATCAACCGTGGCGGGTACAAGATTTTCAGCGTCGAAGTTGAGAATGTTTTGCTCGAAATTCCCGGCATTGTGGAAGCGGCGATCGTCGGCGTAGCCTGTCCTGTTTTAGGTGAGCGGGTGCATGCTGTTGTTCACACCTTGCGGAGTGATTTCACTTTGCAGAATCTGCAATTTTTTTGCGAAAAGCGGCTGGCCGATTACAAGGTGCCCGAAACATTGCGCATCAGCGCCCATCCTTTGCCTCGCAACCCGAACGGCAAGATCATCAAGCGAGAATTGCGGGCACAAACCGTGCAATAAAAAAGCCCTGACCGCTTTCACTGGTAGGAAGTTTCGTCCAAAGAGCGAGACATTCAGCCCACACGGGAAACCAAACGCTCACAGCTTTTCAGTTTCGCCGCTTTTGGGTTGCCACTTCATGAGCCGATGTTCGATTTTTCCGACCAGGGTGTCGAGCAGCAGCGCAAAGCTGGTCAGGACCAAGATGCCCGCCATCACGGTGTTGATATCGAACATGCCCTCGGCTTGCAAGATAAGGTAACCCACCCCTTGGCTGGAGCCCAGGTATTCACCCACCACCGCGCCCACAAAGGCCAGACCGAGGTGTGCAGCGAGCTGAACACCCAACTGGTGGCGCTGGGCAAGTAGACATGGCGCAGCAACTGGCGCTGGTTGGCGCCCAACATGCGGGCGTTGGCCAAGACCACGGGGCTGACCTCCTTGACGCCTTGGTAGACGTTGAAAAACACGATGAAAAACACCAAGGTCACGCCGAGCGCCACTTTGGAGCCTATGCCCAAGCCAAACCAGATGGCAAAAATCGGGGCCAAGATGATGCGTGGCATCGAGTTCAAGGCTTTGATGTAGGGCTCCAAAATGGCCGAAGCCATGGGCGACAAGGCCAGCCACAGACCACAGGCCAGGCCGCTGCTAGCACCAATGGCAAAGGCCAAAATGGTCTCGGTCAAGGTGATGGCCAGGTGTTGGTAGATGTCGCGGTCCACCACAAACCACATCCAAATACGCTCAAACATGCGCAAGGGTTCTCCAAAGAAGAAAGCCGCTTGTCGGTCGTTGTCAAACATGAAGGGCGGGATCAGGCCCGGCTTGGTCATGACGTGCCAAAACACAAACAGCAGCACCAAAATGCCAAGCTGCCAAAAGCGCAAGGTTGCGGTTCGGGGTTTGATGAAATTCCACATAAACGGGTCTTGTGTCGGTGAAGGCGCTGCAGGCGCGTGGGTGAACGAGGATGGGCGTGCGCAACCAGGCGGTGATCAAGCCGCCTTTTGCAATTGCTGCTGATAGCCCTTGAGAACTTCGGCGCGCAGCACGTCCCAGATGCCCTTGTGCAGCGCCATGAAGCGCGGCGTCATCTTGACCTCGGCAACATCGCGTGGGCGCTCGATGTCGATGGCAAATTCGCCCATCGGGCGGGCCGCAGGACCGGCGCTGAGCACCACCACCCGGTCGCTCATGGCAATGGCTTCGTCCAAGTCGTGGGTAATGAACAGCACGGCCTTGCGCTTGCTGTGCCACAACTCCAGCACTTCGTTTTCCATCAACTGGCGGGTCTGGATGTCCAGCGCCGAAAAGGGCTCATCCATCAAAATAATGTCCGGGTCCATCACCAGGGTTTGCGCCAGGCTGGTGCGCTTGCGCATGCCCCCACTCATTTGATGGGGATAGCGGTCCCCAAACCCACCCAGCCCAACACGGCGCAACCAGTCTTCGGCCTGCTCTTTGGCTTCAACAGGCGGGGTACCGCGGAACTCAAGGCCCGCCATCACGTTTTGCAAGGCGGTGCGCCAGGGCATCAGGCTTTCGCTTTGGAACATGTAGCCAGCGCGGGTGTTGATGCCCTCCAGCGGCTGTCCAAAAATGCGCACCTCGCCTTTGCTCGGTTGCAACAGCCCTGCGGCCACATTGAGCAAGGTGCTTTTGCCGCAACCGGTGGGTCCAACCACGCTGACGAACTCGCCATCGGCCACGGTCAAGGACACCTGTTCAACCGCGGTGTAGCGCTGGCTGCTGTCTTCGGCGTTGACGAAGGTGCAAGCCACACCACGGAGCTCAATCGCTGGCACTTTGCCGCGGGCTTGATCGGTTGACGGCGTCAGGCCAAGGGCCTCACTTGGCGCAGAGCTAGGGTTCATGTCAGCCCTTGGGATATTTGGCATTGGCTTTCTGAACAAAGTTGTTGGTGTAGACCGCATTCAGGTCGAGCTGGGCAGCGCCCAGTTTGGCGTCCACACTGGCCAACGCCCGAAAGGCTGTGTCGGGCCCTTTGAGCGGGAAACGGCCATCGGGAGACAAGGCCTTTTGAGCGGCCAGGAAGCCATCGATGTAGACCGCACGGTCGCCCAGCAAATATGCCTCTGGCACCAATCGGATGATGTCGCCGGGACCGGCTTGTTGAATCCATTTGCTGGCCCGCACCATGGCGTTGGTGATCGCCTGTGCGGTGTTGGGGTTTTTGTCCAAAAAGGGCTGCGGGCAATACAAGCAACCTGCCGGCATAGGGCCGCCAAACACCTGCTCGGCCTCCGAGACGATGCGGGTGTCGGTGACGATTTTCAGGTCACCTGAGCGCTGCAGCAGGCTGATCACCGGGTCGAGGTTGCTGATCGCGTCGATCTGGCCCGAGCGCATGGCTGCCACCGCGCCATTGCTGGCACCGACCCCCACAAAGCTGACATCGCTGGGTTTGAGCCCCGCCTTGGCCAACACGAAATTGGCCAGCACATTGGTCGAGCTGCCGGGCGCGGTGACACCAATCTTTTTGCCTTTGAGATCGGCCACCGATTTGAAGTTGGGCATGGTCTTGGGGTTGATGCCCAGCACGATCTGGGGCGCCAAGCCCTGCAGCACAAAGGCGCGCATCGGTTGGCCTTTGAATTGCATGTTGACCGTGTGTTCAAAAGCGCCGGACACGATGTCGGCGCTGCCACCCACCACCGCCTGCAAGGCACGCGACCCGCCTGCAAAGTCAACAATGGTCAGGTCCAAGCCCTCTTGCTTGAAGTAGCCCAGTTGTTCAGCGACGGTCAGCGGCAAGTAATAAAACAGATTCTTGCCACCCACGGCAATGCTGACCTTGGTTTTTTCAATCCCTTGGGCCAAGGCCAATGAGGGCAGTGCGGCTGCGGCGAGGCCGCCGGCAATCAGGTGTCGTCTTTGCATGGTGTGTCTCCGTCGATGGTGGCGTGATGCCCCAGTGTTGTTGAGCCAAGACCGTGATGGACTTGAAGAACCAATGTTAGCGACACACAGCCGCCCTTAAATCCGGGCATACCCGCAGGCACAGGCCGTTTTATCACTCGGGCGACAGGTTTAAAAATGTCAGCGACACCAGATCGGATGCTTCAGATCGGGTCTTGTGCGAGCCCTGACAAAAACCCGCGACTAGCCATTCTTGTTTCAGCGCAAAACCACTCAAGCACTCACGCCATCGCACACTTGGCCCAGCTTGCCCAGGGTGCACAGGGTGCAGCCTGGCGTTCAAAGCTTGGAGGCTGGAGACCATCGGATTGTTTACACTGCAATGTGGCCAATACAAAGGGAGCTTGCGATGCGGTGGTTGAGGTACTTACTTGATGGCAAGGTGATGACAGGTGTGCTGGAGCAGCAGACGGTTCATGAGCATGGCGGCACCCTGTTTGAAGCCTTTAAGCCGACCGGCAACACCGTGGCGGCTGACGGCTTGCAATGGTTGCCCCCGTGCGCGCCAGGAAAAATCATCGGGCTATGGAACAACTTCCGGGCTGCCGCAGAAAAGAATGGTTGGTCGGCACCCACAGAACCCCTTTATTTTTTGAAATCACCCGGCGCAGCAGCGGGCCACCACCAAGCGATTCCAGTGCCATCGAGCTACCCCGGGCGTGTGGTGTTTGAGGGCGAACTGGTACTGGTGATTGGCACCACTGCGCGCCACGTCAGTGTGCAGGATGCGCCCCAACACATTTTTGGCTATACCTGCGGCAACGATGTCACGGCGCTGGAGCTACTTCACCGCGACGCTTCGTTCCCCCAATGGACGCGGGCCAAAAGCTTTGACGGCTTTGCGGCCTTCGGGCCGGTGATTGACACCGATTTCGATGCCGCGAGTGGCCAACTGCGCACGCTGGTGGACGGCCGGGAGCGTCAGAACTACTCCTTCAGCGACATGTTTTTCAGTCCGGCGCAGATCGTGTCCCACCTCTCGCACGACATGACGCTGGAGCCAGGAGATCTCATTTACTGCGGCACGTCGCTCGGTGTTTTGCCGATGAAGGCTGGTGCCACGGTGGAGGTGCTGATCGACGGCATCGGCACTTTGTCAAACCGATACGGGTAGAAGCTGCAGACGGCCTTTGTGCTGGGCCATCGTGTGGGCCAGCAGTTGCGTGGCAGCATAAATGGCGTCGATGGTTGGCGTTGGCGTTCCGGTGATGCGTCCCAATTCAACGACCGAGCCCACCAGCGCATTGAGCTCCAAAGCGCGACCGGCTTCCACGTCTTGCAGCATGGATGTTTTGTGCGCGCCAACCGCCTGCGCGCCTGCAATGCGTTTGTCGAGCGACACCTTGAATTGCACCCCCAGTTTTTCGGCAACACTTTGCGCTTGCGACATCATGTTGGCAGCCAACTCGCGCGACGGACCGAAGGTGCAGATGTCTTCCAGCGTCGCATGGGTCAGAGCAGAGATGGGGTTGAAACTCAGATTGCCCCAAAGCTTGAGCCAAATTTCGCTGCGGATATCTTTGGACACAGGGGCCTTGAAGCCAGCGCGCATCATCGCTTGAGAAAGCGCCTCGATACGTTCACTGCGACTGCCATCGAGCTCCCCCAGTGTGAAGCGGTTGCCTTCAATGACCCGCACGACACCCGGCTCGATCAGCTCAGCTGCCGGATAGACGACGCTGCCGATGATGTGCTCAGGCGCAATCGCTTGCGCTAATTTTCCGGCGGGGTCTACGCTCTCCAGGCTGCGCCCGGCATAGGCCCCTTCCAGTTTTTGAAAGTACCACCAGGGAATACCGTTGATCATGGTCACCAGCAGTGTCTTGGGCCCCAACAGTGCGCCAAGCTCTGGCAGCAGGTCGACCACTTGATGGGCTTTGACGGTGAGCAACACCACGTCTTGCACGCCGGCGTCTGACATGCGCTCCACGGCTTTGGCCGCAGGTGCATGAAGCGCACTTCCGTCTTCCAGGATGAGGCGAAAGCCGTTAGCCTGAATCGCCGCCAGATTGCGGTTGCGCGCGATGAAGGTGATGTCTTCACCCGCAGCAGAGAGCCTGGCACCCAAATAACCACCAATCGCGCCTGCACCAACGACCGCTATTTTCATCAAGAGCACCCCACCGCAAAGCTGTG
>NZ_CALBEX010000307.1 GCF_937889215.1 uncultured Limnohabitans sp. | reverse complement strand
CGCTGGCCAGTTTGTCGCAAGATGTTTTGACGCTGACCTTCAACTCGTTGTCTAAAAGCTACCGCTCTTGTGGCTACCGTGCGGGCTGGATGGTGATTTCAGGCGACAAGAAAGTGGCCCGCGATTACATCGAAGGCCTGAACATGCTCTCTAACATGCGTTTGTGCGCCAATGTGCCCGGTCAATGGGCCATCCAGACGGCGCTGGGTGGACACCAAAGCATCAATGAACTGGTGGGCGAGGGCGGTCGATTGCGCAAGCAGCGCGATTTGGCGCACCAATTGATCACGGCCATTCCTGGCGTCAGCTGCGTCAAGCCCCGTGCGGCTTTGTACATGTTCCCGAAACTGGATTCGAAAATTTACCCGGTGCAGGACGACCAGGACTTTTTCTTGCAACTGCTGGAAGAAACCAAGGTCATGCTGGTGCAGGGCACGGGCTTCAACTGGCCCGATGCCGACCATTTCCGTATCGTATTTTTGCCGCATGAAGACGATTTGCGAGAGGCGATTGGCCGCGTGGCACGCTTCTTGGAAGGTGCACGTCAACGATTTGGCACCGATAGTCTCGCTGCCTGAATTTTCAAGAATTGCCTGGCTTGGCTGGGCACAACGTCAAAGAGTAGTGAATGAAACCGATCAAAGTAGGCCTGTTGGGCATGGGCACTGTAGGCAGCGGCACTTTCAATGTGCTTCTGCGCAACCAAGAAGAAATCCAGCGTCGTGCCGGCCGTGGCATTGAAATCGCCATGGTGGCCGATCTGGACGTGGCAAGGGCCCAAGCCCTGGTGGGTGAGGGTGTTCAGGTGGTGGCCGATGCCCGTGCGGTGATTGCCAATCCCGAAATCGACATCGTGATCGAATTGATCGGCGGCTACGGCATTGCCAAAGCCTTGGTGATGGAGGCGATTGCTGCTGGCAAGCATGTGGTGACCGCCAACAAAGCCTTGCTGGCCGTGCATGGCACTGAGATCTTTGCAGCGGCCCAGGCCAAAGGTGTGATGGTGGCTTTTGAAGCGGCCGTGGCCGGAGGTATTCCGATCATCAAGGCGCTGCGCGAGGGTTTGACAGCCAACAGCATCCAGTGGGTGGCGGGCATCATCAACGGCACCACCAACTTCATCCTGTCCGAAATGCGTGACAAGGGCCTGGACTTTGGCGATGTGCTCAAGGAGGCTCAGCGCTTGGGTTATGCCGAAGCCGATCCGACTTTTGACATCGAGGGTGTGGACGCCGCGCACAAAGTGACCCTGATGAGCGCGATTGCCTTTGGCATTCCGGTGCAGTTTGACAAGGCCTATGTCGAAGGCATCACCAAGTTGGGCGCGGCCGACATCAAGTACGCCGAGCAATTGGGCTACCGCATCAAGCTGCTGGGCATCACCAAACGTACCGCGCAAGGCATTGAGTTGCGCGTGCACCCCAGTCTGGTGCCGACTCAGCGCTTGATCGCCAACGTAGAAGGCGCCATGAACGCGGTGATGGTGCAAGGCGATGCCGTGGGCACGACCTTGTATTACGGCAAAGGTGCAGGCTCTGAGCCCACCGCCAGCGCGGTGATTGCCGATCTGGTGGACATCACCCGTTTGCACACCGCCGACCCTTTGAACCGTGTGCCACACCTTGCCTTCCAGCCTGGCTCCATGAGCAACTTGACCGTGTTGCCCATGTCCGAGGTGGTGACCAGTTATTACTTGCGTTTGCGTGTGGCAGACCAAGCGGGCGTGCTGGCCAAGCTGACCGGCTTGCTGGCTGAAGCGGGCATCAGCATCGACGCTGTTTTGCAGCGCGAGGCCGATCAGGTCAGCCAGGCCGGAGAGAACCAGACCGACGTGATCATCTTGACCCACGACACGCGCGAAGGCACCCTGAACGATGTGCTGGCCCAAATGCAGGCCCTGCCGACCGTGATGGCGCCTATCGTGCGCATTCGCAAGGAAGAGTTGAACTGATGCGCTACCTGTCGACCCGCGGTCATGCCGACCGCAAACAATTTTGTGAAATCCTGCTTGAAGGCCTGGCCCCTGATGGTGGACTTTACTTGCCCGAAAGCTACCCTCAAATCGACGCTTCGGCATTGACCCGCTTGCGCCAAGTCTGGCAAAGCCAGGGCTACGCGGCTCTTGCTTTTGAGGTGCTGTCGCTTTACATCGACGACATTCCACGCGATGCCTTGCAGGCTTTGTGCCGCAAGACCTACACAACTGAAGTGTTCGGCACGAAAGAGATCGTGCCGCTCAAGCCTTTGCAGGCGGCTGGACAAGCCCAGCCCGAGATGTTCCTGGAGGCCTTGTCCAATGGCCCCACATTGGCCTTCAAAGACATGGCCATGCAGTTGCTGGGCAATTTGTTTGAATACGAGTTGGCACGGCGCGGCGAAACGCTGAACATTTTTGGGGCCACCTCGGGCGACACCGGCAGTGCAGCCGAATACGCCATGCGCGGCAAAAAGGGCGTGCGTGTCTTCATGACCAGCCCGAACGGCCGCATGAGTCCTTTTCAGCAAGCGCAGATGTTCAGCCTGCTTGACGAAAACATCCACAACATCGCGATTGAAGGTGTGTTCGATGACTGCCAGGACATCGTCAAGGCGGTGTCTAACGATTTGGAGTTCAAGCGGAAATACAAAATCGGGACGGTGAACTCCATCAACTGGGCGCGTTTGCTGGCCCAGGTGGTGTATTACTTTGCTGGTTACTTCCAAGCTACGCAGCACAATGACCAAAAGGTCAGCTTCACGGTGCCCAGCGGCAACTTTGGCAACGTGTGCGCAGGCCATGTGGCCCGCATGATGGGCTTGCCGATTAACCGCTTGGTGGTCGCCACCAACGAAAACGATGTGCTCGACGAGTTTTTCCGTACCGGCGTTTACCGTGTGCGCGGCACGGCTGACACGCACGAAACCTCTAGCCCCTCGATGGACATCTCCAAGGCCAGCAACTTCGAGCGCTTTGTGTTCGACCTGCTGGGCCGTGATGCCGCCCAAACCAAAGCCATCTTTGGCGAAGGTTTAAGCCGCCACGGTTTCTTCGATGTATCAGGCGACCCACGCTTTGCCCAAGCCACTACCACTTACGGTTTTGACAGCGGCCGCAGCACCCATGCCGACCGCTTGAAGACCATTCAACAAGTGTTTGCCACCTACGGAATGATGATCGACACCCACACCGCCGACGGCGTGAAGGTGGCCAAAGAGCATCTGAACCCCCAGGTGCCCATGATCGTGCTCGAAACCGCTTTGCCCATCAAGTTCGCCGCGACCATCGTGGAAGCCTTGGGCCGCCAGCCTGAGCGCCCACCGCAGTTTGAAGGCATCGAAGCCTTACCCAAACGCGTGCTGGTCATGAAAGCCGATGTGGCTTTGGTCAAGGCATACATCCAGCAGCACTGCGACTGACCGCTTATGAGCACCGCCCCACGCGCCCCTTTGATGTCTTTGGACGACGCGCTGCAGGCGCTGCTTGCACGCATCACCCCCCTGACCGACGCTGAGTCGGTGGCCACCTTCGATGCCGATGGGCGAGTGCTGGCCGAAGACCTGGTGTCTGCTTTGCAGGTTCCGTCTTTTGACAATTCCTCGATGGACGGCTACGCGGTGCGCCGTGCCGATTTGTTGCAGCCGGGCGTCGCACTGCGTGTGACCCAGCGCATCGCAGCCGGTCACACCGGGCAGCCATTGCAGCCCGGGCAAGTCGCCCGCATCTTTACCGGGGCCCCCGTGCCCGAAGGCGCCGACGCCATCGTCATGCAGGAGCAAGCTGAGCCTGTGTCCGGAGAGCCCGATGCCGTGCGCTTTGCGGTGGTGCCCGAGCAAGGGCAGTGGATTCGCCGAAGCGGCGAAGACATCCGCCAAGGCCAGACGGCTTTGCAACGTGGCCAAAAACTGGGACCTGCCGAACTGGGCTTGGCCGCGAGCCTGGGTCTGGCGCATTTGCCGGTTTTGCGCCGCCCCCGGGTGGCTTTGTTTTCGACGGGCGACGAGTTGGTCATGCCGGGCGATGTGGCCCCGCAGGACATGCCCCCGGGCAGCATTTACAACTCCAACCGTTTTTTCCTGCGCACCTTGTTGCACCGCATGGGCTGCGAGGTGAGCGACTTGGGCATCGTGCCCGACCGGCGCGAAGCCACCGTGGCCGCGCTCAAAACTGCGGCCGACCACCACGACCTGATTCTGACCAGCGGCGGTGTGTCGGTGGGCGAAGAAGACCACGTCAAACCGGCGGTGCAGTCCTTGGGCGAGTTGAACCTGTGGCAAATCGCCATGAAGCCGGGCAAGCCCTTTGCGTACGGCCAGGTGCGGCGTCAGACCGCCGAGGGCGTGGCCCACTTTGTGGGTTTGCCTGGCAACCCTGTGTCCAGTTACATGACCTTTTTGCTCTTGGTCAGGCCCTTGCTGCGCCAATTGCAAGGCATGGTGCTATCCGCCCCAACGATCCAGCGCTTGCCTGCACATTTCGCGTGGCCCAAGGCCGACAAGCGCCGCGAATTCTTGCGCGTTCGCCGCAATGCCCATGGCGGGCTGGACCTGTTTCCCAACCAAAGCTCTGGGGTGTTGACCTCGGTGGTGTGGGCCGATGGGGTGGTGGACAACCCCGGTGGACAGACGATTGAGCTCGGCCAGTTGGTCGATTTTTGGCCTTTTTCGGAGTGCTTGGCATGAAAGTGCAGGTTCGCTATTTCGCCTCTTTGCGTGAAAGCATTGGTTTGTCGCACGAGACCGTGGAGACCCAGACGGCCGATGTGGCCGCTTTGCGCACCGAGTTGATGGCACGGGGCGAGCACTACAGAGCTTGTTTGTCGCCGGATCGCCCGGTGCGCATGGCCCTGAATCAGCTCATGGTGCAAGACAATGCCGCCCTGAGCGAGGGCTGCGAGGTTGGTTTTTTTCCACCCGTGACCGGAGGTTGACGCGATGACGCCCCGAGTCAGCATCCAGACGAACGACTTTGACGTGTCCACCGAGTTGGCTGCCCTGCAGGGACAGGACTTGCGGGTCGGGGCGGTGTGCAGCTTTGTGGGCACTGTGCGCGACACCCGGGCACTGACCGGTCAGGCAAGTGATGAAGTGCAAGCCATGGAGTTGGAGCACTACCCGGGCATGACCGAAAAATCGATCGAAGCCATGATCGACGAAGCGCATCGCCGATTTGACTTTTATGCGGCGCGTGTGGTGCACCGCGTGGGGCGTTTGCTGCCTGCAGACCAGATCGTGCTGGTGGCTGTGACCTCGGCGCACAGGGGCGAGAGCTTCAAAGCCTGCGAATTTTTGATGGATTACCTCAAAACACAGGCCCCGTTCTGGAAAAAAGAGCAAACCCCTGAAGGGGCACATTGGGTGGACGCCCGCGTGTCCGACGATGCGGCCTTGGCCCGATGGGGCATTCAGGCCCACAACGCTTGATTTCCGGTCGTGGGTCTGGCCGACCAGCTTCAGTGTGCGTAGCGAGGCGGCTCAGTTGGTGCCACTGGGCCTGTGTCGGTCGATTTGGCGGGGCTGGCCAAGCTGCGCCATTCTGCTTTCTCGATGGCCTGCTGGATCAGGTGCAGCATCCCGTGCACCAGGCTGACTTGCAGGTGCAACTGACAAGCGCGGGCTTGGGCTGGATCGGACTTGTCCTCAAAAGCAATTGCCAATGACCCGCCTGGCTTGATCGTCAAATGGGCATCGGTGATGAGCAGGGGTTCTGCCCCCAGCGGCCATTGTGTGGCTTGGTTTTCAAAAGGGGTGGCAAAGTCGGCCTTTTTCAAAAATGCATCGCGCTTGAGTTCACTCAGCAGGTTCTGCGATGGCCCATCGGTGGCCGCCACGCCGGGTTGCGCCGCCTCCAGACGCACGGCCGATTGTTCGATGGCGGGCAACAAACGCAGCGCCATGCGCCGCGTCAGCCAGAAACGGAACTCCTGCTGGTCCTGGGTGTTCAGGCGAAGCAACAAGCGGTCTTGGCGTTCATCGTGGTTCACAGACAGTTGGTGAATGTTCATGCTTTGATTTTAGGCAAAAGTGCCTGCCTCAACGGCCCTTGAAAATGCCACTTTCAGCACAAGTTGCCAAGCATTGGAGAAACACACATGCGAATTGACAAACTCACCACCAAGTTCCAGGAAGCCTTGTCGGACGCCCAGTCGCTGGCCCTTGGCAAAGACCATGCTTACATTGAACCTCAGCACCTGCTGGCCACCATGCTCAAGCAAGACGACGGCCCCAAAGCCATTTTGTTGCGAGCGGGCGTTCAGGTGCCCGCTTTGCTTCAAGCGGCCGAATTGGCCGTCTCGCGTTTGCCCCAGGTTAGCGGGCAAGACCAGGTGACCGTAGGTCCGGATCTGGTCAAGCTCTTGCAGGCAGCAGAGAAAGAAGCCATCAAACGCGGCGACGCCTTCATTGCAGGTGAATTGTTTTTGCTGGCACTGACCGAAAGCAAATCCGAGGCGGGGCGCATCGCCAAAGAGCATGGGCTGAACCGCAAAAGCCTGGAGACCGCCATCGAAGCGGTGCGTGGCGGCCAAAGCGTGGGCAACGCCGATGCCGAAGGCCAGCGTGAGGCGCTCAAAAAGTATTGCATCGACCTGACGGAGCGTGCCCGCATCGGCAAGCTGGACCCGGTGATTGGCAGGGACGACGAGATCCGTCGCGCCATCCAGGTTTTGCAGCGCCGCACCAAAAACAACCCGGTGCTGATCGGAGAGCCGGGTGTGGGCAAAACCGCGATCGTCGAAGGCCTGGCCCAGCGCATCGTAGCGGGCGAGGTGCCCGATTCGCTCAAGGGCAAACGCGTGCTGTCGCTGGACATGGCCGCTTTGCTCGCTGGGGCCAAGTTCCGTGGCGAGTTTGAAGAGCGTCTGAAAACCGTGCTCAGCGAATTGGCCAAGGACGAGGGCCAGACCATTGTGTTCATCGACGAGTTGCACACCATGGTGGGAGCGGGCAAGGCCGAAGGTGCGATGGACGCGGGCAACATGCTCAAGCCTGCGTTGGCCCGGGGCGAGTTGCATTGTGTGGGTGCAACCACATTGGACGAGTACCGCAAATACATCGAAAAGGACGCGGCTTTAGAGCGCCGATTCCAGAAAATTCTGGTCAATGAACCCACAGTGGAAGCCACCATCGCCATCTTGCGCGGCTTGCAAGAGAAGTATGAAATCCACCACGGCGTAGACATCACCGACCCGGCCATCGTGGCCGCAGCCGAGCTGAGTCACCGTTACATCACAGACCGTTTCCTGCCCGACAAGGCCATTGATTTGATCGACGAGGCCGCAGCCAAAATCAAGATCGAGATCGACTCCAAGCCCGAGGTGATGGACAAGCTCGACCGCCGATTGATCCAGCTGCAGATCGAGCGCGAAGCGGTGCGCAGGGAAAGCGATGAGGCTTCGCAAAAACGATTTGCCTTGATCGAAGAAGAGATCGACAAACTGAAAAAAGAAGCGGCCGATCTGGAGGAAATCTGGCGCGCTGAAAAAGCGCAAGCCCAAGGCGGCCAGCAGGTGCGCGAACAGATCGACCAACTCAAGCAGCAGATTGAAGAGTTGACCCGCAAAGGCGATTTCAACAAGGTGGCCGAGTTGCAGTACGGCAAGCTGCCTGCGCTGGAAAAAACCCTCAAGGAAGTGCAGGCCAAGGAAGCTGCGCCCGGCGAAAAACCGGTGCACCGCTTGCTGCGAACGCAGGTGGGTGCCGAAGAGATTGCCGAGGTCGTGTCCCGCGCCACAGGCATTCCGGTGTCAAAAATGATGCAGGGCGAGCGCGAAAAACTCCTGCAGATGGAAGACAAACTGCACCAGCGCGTCGTGGGCCAGGACGAAGCCATTGCGGCTGTGGCCAACGCCATTCGCCGCTCGCGCTCGGGCTTGTCCGATCCGAACCGCCCAACGGGCTCGTTCCTGTTTTTGGGCCCCACAGGCGTGGGAAAAACCGAGCTTTGCAAGGCGCTTGCTGGCTTTTTGTTTGACAGCGAAGACCACCTGATCCGCATGGACATGAGCGAGTTCATGGAAAAACACTCGGTAGCCCGCCTGATCGGTGCACCGCCGGGCTATGTGGGTTACGAGGAGGGTGGTTACCTGACTGAAGCCGTGCGCCGCAAGCCCTACAGTGTCTTGCTGCTGGACGAGGTGGAAAAAGCCCACCCCGATGTCTTCAACATCTTGCTGCAGGTTTTGGACGATGGTCGCTTGACCGATGGGCAAGGGCGCACGGTGGACTTCAAAAACACCGTGATCGTGATGACCTCGAATTTGGGCTCGCACCTGATCCAGTCGATGGTGGGCCAACCCGCCGAAGACATCAAGGACGCGGTATGGGACGAACTCAAGAGCCATTTCCGTCCCGAGTTCTTGAACCGCATCGACGAGACCGTGGTCTTCCATGGCCTGGATGCCCAGCACATCGCGTCCATTGCGCAAATCCAGTTGCAGGTGTTGCAAGCCCGCCTGTCCCGCATGGACCTGACTTTGAAAGTGAGTCCAGCGGCATTGTCTGAATTGGCGAAGGTCGGTTTTGACCCGGTGTTTGGCGCAAGGCCTTTGAAAAGGGCGATTCAGCAGCGTCTGGAAAATCCCTTGTCCAAACTGTTGCTGGAAGGGCGTTTTCCGCCCAAATGCACCATTGAGGTGTCGGTGGATCCAGTGCGTGCGCCGGGCCAGTTCGATTTCCAGGTGGTTGAACACGCGCTTTGAAGACGCGCTTCGGTGTCACAGGCCGTGCAAGCCCTCCTTGAACGGCTGTGACAGATGGCTTTCGTCGCCTTGGGCACAATAGGGCATGACTACAAAAATTGCTGGCCACCTGCTCGTTGAATGCCTTCTGGCCCAAGGCGTTACCCACGCGTTCGGCGTGCCTGGTGAGAGTTATCTGGCGGTGCTGGACGGCTTGCACCTGTGCCGCGATCAACTCACTTTTGTGACCTGCCGCCAAGAGGGCGGTGCGGCCTTCAT
>NZ_CALBEX010000306.1 GCF_937889215.1 uncultured Limnohabitans sp. | reverse complement strand
CCGCAAAGATGCCGGGCTCGGAGGTGCCGAAGTTTTCGGTGTTGACCACCAGTTGTTTGCGTTCCATGGCCAGGCCCCATTGCGCCACGGGCCCCAATTTGGGCGACAGGCCCAGACAGGTTTGCAGCGTGTCCAGGTTCAGCCATTCGGCTTCGCCTTGCGGGTTGAGCAGTTCCAGCGCTTGCAGGCGGCCAGCTTCGGTGCGCAGGCCTGTAGGCTGACCGGCCACAAAGCGCATGCGGCCGTCGGTACAGGCTTGGCGCATTTGCGCGACCAGTTCGGGTGCGGCGCTGAATTGGTCACGGCGGTGCAGCAGCGTGACGCTGGCCGCGGCTTGCGGGCCTTGACATGCATCCAGGCAGGTTTGCAAGGCCGTGTCACCATCGCCTGCCACCACCAGGTGCTGGCCTGCCCAGCGCTTGGGCGTGGGGTGCTCGGCAAAGACTTGTATGCCTTCAAAATCCGCCAAGCCGCCCAACACCATGCGGCGCGGCACAAACGCGCCGACGCCCGCAGCGATGAACAGGGTGGTGGTGCGAAAGGTCTGGCCAGCACTGGTGGTCACCAGCAGGCGTTGATCGGGCAGGCGCTCGATGCTGCCCACTTGCTGGCCCAGGTGAAGGGTGGGTTGGAAGGGGGTGATTTGTTGCTGCAGGCGCTCAATCAGTTCGAGGCCTGTGCAAAACGGAATGCCCGGGATGTCGTAAATGGGTTTTTGGCCATACAGCTCGGCGCATTGGCCCCCCACATGGGGCAGGGCGTCAACCACATGGCAATGCACGCCTTGCAGACCCATCTGGAAGATCTGAAACAGGCCCACGGGGCCTGCGCCAATGACCAGCGCTTCGGTATCGATGGGGGCAGTCATGTGGGGTGAATGGCGAAAAAAAGCCGAACCATTCGGCTCTTCAGAACGTTCAGCGGATCAGCTCAGACAACTTGCCGGTCTTGTCTTTCCACTCGTCGGCGTTGGGCATAGGGGTTTTGCGCTTGGTGATGCTTTTCCAGCCGGGCAGCAGGGCCAGCTCAGCGTTCAGCTGGGTCATGTGCTGTTGGTCGGCAGGCAGGTCTTCCTCGGCAAAGATCGCGTTTACGGGGCACTCGGGGATACACACGGCGCAGTCGATGCACTCATCGGGGTCGATGGTCAGGAAGTTGGGGCCTTCGCGAAAGCAATCCACGGGGCAAACGTCCACACAGTCGGTGTATTTGCATTGGATACAGGATTCGGAAACAACGTGGGTCATGATGGACTTGGAGTGAAGGAGTTTTGCGCAGCCAAACCACGCGGACTAGACATTTTAAGGGGGATTCAGGGGCACCCGGGGGCCCGGCTGGCGGTGTCTATGAGGCCAGCAGGGCTTTGGGCTGCAGATTTGAGCTGGCGTTTCAGTTGACCAGCACGGCCCCCGAGGTCTTGTGGCTGGCCGTGTCCACCAGCACGAGCGCGCCCAAAATGCGCGACTGCGCAAAAGGCAGGGTGGCCAAAGGCTCTTGCAGGGCCAGCGTCACATGGCCGATGGCGTTGGGGAGCAGCTCGGTGGCATCTTCCTCGGCCAGGGTGTTCACGTTCAGGCGGTGCACCACGCGCTGCACCCGCGCTTTGACCCAGCGGTGGCCGTGCAGCGCCCAATACACGCGACCGGCCACCAAAGGCTCGTCGTCCATCCAGGCGATGGTGGTGCTCAGCTGGCGCTGGCCTTCGGGGCCGCCTTGTTCTGCCAGAAGCCAGTCGCCCCGCGACACGTCCACTTCGCGGTCCAGCACGAGGCCTGCGCTGTGACCAGCGGCTTTGTTTTGCGGCTGGCGGGTGGCGCTCAGCACCTGCGAGACCACGGCGGTCTGGCCGCTGGGGAACACTTTGACGGTCTGGCCCGGCGCGACGCTGCCCGTGGCCACGCGGCCCCAGAACACGCGGCGGCCTTGGGTGGTCACGCCGGAGTCATGAAACTTTTCGACCCACTGCACCGGGAAGCTGAAGGCCACGTCGGTCTCAGCGGGCGTGACCGGCAGGTCTTCGAGGATGCTGAGCAAGCTGGGGCCGGTGTAGCCGCACCAGTCGGTTTGGTCGTTGTTTTCGGTGGTCACCACGTTCCAGCCCTTCAGAGCCGACACGGGCACCATGGCGGTGACGGTGATGCCCGCCTCTTGGGCGAACTTATTTAAAGCGCCTGCGATGTTGTTGTAGGCCACGGTGGCATCGGCCACGGCGTCGAGCTTGTTGATGGCGAACACGATGGATGGCACGCGCAGCATATTCACCAGCAGCGAGTGGCGGCGGGTTTGCGGCAGCAGTTGCAAGTCGGGGTTGGACCAGTCGAGCTTGATCGCATCGACCAGCACCACGGCGGCGTCGGCGCTCGATGCGGCGGTGACCATGTTGCGGGTGTACTGTTCGTGGCCGGGCGCGTCACCGATGATGAACTTGCGCGATTCGGTGTTGAAGTAACGGTAAGCCACGTCGATGGTGATGCCTTGCTCACGCTCGGCGCTCAAGCCGTCGGTCAGCAGGGCCAAGTCGGTCTCGCCTGAGCGCTGCACGCCCGCCAAGTGGTCTTGCAGCACGGCCTTGGTGTCGACCAGCAGTCGGCCAATCAGCGTGCTCTTGCCGTCGTCGACCGAGCCGCAGGTGATGAATTTGAGGGCTGAGAAATGTTTGTCGTTGTGCATGTGTGGTTCCCCCGTGATCAGAAATAGCCGTCTTTTTTGCGCTTCTCCATCGAAGCCTCGGATGTCTTGTCGTCCATGCGGGTCGCGCCGCGTTCGCTCACATCAGCCGCCAGCGTCTCGATCACGATCTGCTCAGGCGTGGACGCGGTGCTCTCCACCGGGCAGGTGCAGGTGATGTCCCCCACGGTGCGGAAACGCACGTCGCGCACCACGACTTCTTCACCGTCTTTGGGCTGGGTCAGCTCGGTCACCGGCACCAAGAGGCCCCGGCGGTCCACCACTTCGCGCTTGTGCGTGTAGTAGATGGACGGCAGCGCAATCCGTTCGCGGGCAATGTATTGCCACACGTCCAGCTCGGTCCAGTTGCTGATGGGGAACACACGAAAGTGCTCGCCGGGCTGCAGTTTGTGGTTGAACAGCTTCCACAGCTCGGGACGCTGGGCCTTGGGCTGCCATTGGCCAAAGCTGTCACGGTGAGAAAAGATGCGTTCTTTGGCACGGGCTTTTTCTTCGTCACGGCGCGCGCCGCCGATCAGCGCGTCAAAGCGGAACTCTTCAATCGCTTCAAGCAGCGTGACGGACTGGTGCACGTTGCGGCTTTCGCCGGGGTGGGCCAGGCGCACGGTGCCTTTTTTCATGGAGTCTTCGACGCTGCGTACGATCAGCTCGGCACCCAGTTCTTTGGCGCGTGAATCGCGGAAGTCGGTCACTTCGGTGAAGTTGTGGCCGGTGTCGATCATGAGCAGCGGGTAGGGGATGCGGCCCGCGCCGAAAGCTTTTTCGGCGCACTTGAGCATGACCAGCGAGTCCTTGCCTCCCGAAAACAAGAGGGTGGGGCGCTCGAAGGCAGCGGCGACTTCGCGCAAGATGAAGATGGTTTCTTCTTCCAGCGCGTCGAGGTGGCTGTTGCTCAGGGTGTGCAACTCGGTTTGTGTCGTGGCGTTCATGTTTGGATCTTCGTAGGGGTATTTGCAGGTCAGTGGCTTTAGCCCCGACATCTGTCTTTTCGGGCTCAATGTCGGGGCTGAAGCCACCGACCTACGAGGGATTCATTTCTTGACGTGCAGCCCACATTCCTTTGCCGCCTCGTCTTCCCACCACCAGCGGCCAGCCCGGAATGCTTCGCCCAGGCTGATGGCACGGGTGCAAGGGGCGCAGCCAATGCTCGGGAAAAACTGGTCGTGCAACGGGTTGTAGTCCACCTGGTTCGTGGCGATGTAGTGCCACACGTCTCCCCAAGTCCAGCGGGCCAGTGGGTTGAATTTGTACAAGTCCTTGGTGGCGACTTCGCTGTCGTCCAGCATCGGCACTTCGGCGCGGGTGCTGGACTGCTCTTGACGCAGCCCCGTGATCCAGGCTTTCTGGCCATGCAGGGCGCGGGTTAGTGGCTCCATTTTGCGCACGCCGCAGCATTCTTTGCGCATCGCGATGCTCTGGTACATCGCGTCTTGGCCTTTGTCGCGCACGAACTGGATCACGGATTCAGCAACCGGGCGGAAGATTTGGATGGGCGCTCGCGAATGCGCTTGCGTGCGCTCCAGCAAGGCCAGGGTTTCGGTGTGCAGTGCGCCGGTCTCCAGCACGAACACCGAAATGTTCAGCTGCAGGCTGTTGATCAGGTGCGTGATCACCACGTCTTCGGCGCCCAGGCTGGAGGCTTGGGTGACCGGGGTGAAATTGGCGGCAGCGCGTTGCAGCAAGGCCTGGGTCTCGGCCAATTTGTCCGCAAATTCGGGGCTGGCCTTGGCGTTTTGTTCGGTGGCTTTGGCCGGGGTGCTGCGCGATGAGATCAAAGACGAGGTCATCACGCGGCCTCGGCAAAGTGAGGCTTTGTACCCACGGCTGAACCTTGGTAAAAGCCAGCAAAGCGGTCGAACTGGCGTTGCGCAGCCGTTGCGTCTAAACCTTCGCGCAGCACGGCCACGTCAAAGCCGGTGCGCTGCATCTGTACCAGCTGGTCGATCAGCACTTCGCCCGTGGCGCGCAGCTCGCCCGAAAAGCCTAAGCGGCGGCGCAGCAAAAAAGCTTGGCTGTAGGCGCGGCCGTCGGTGAACTTGGGGAACTGCAGGTCGATGCGCGTCACGCCAATCAGGTCGAGGCTGCGCGGGTCCACGTCGTTGGCCAGGGTGATGACGGCGGGCGATTCAAACGCTTGGTGTTCTGAGAAGGGAATGATTTTCATGCGGTGTTTTTCCGGCGTTCAGGTGGTCTGTTCTTCTGCAGGGTGACGGGCCGCATTGGCTGCCGCCTTGAACGGGTCCTGGCCTACACGGCGCAAGGTTTCGATGAAGTATTCGTGGCGACCTGTAGCGGGCTGGCGCAGGGCCTTGTAGGTGTCCAAAATCGCTTCGATCACGTCGGGCACCTCAAACGAAGAGAACGAAGGGCCGACCACTTTGCCGGGGGTGGTGGGGCCTGACAGCGCTTTGCCGTCAGAGCCGCCCAGCGTGACCTGGTACCACTCCTTGCCGTCTTTGTCCACGCCCAAAATGCCGATGTGGCCCGAATGGTGGTGACCGCAGGAGTTGATGCAGCCGCTGATGTGGAAGTCGATGTGGCCCAGGTCGTTGAGCTCATCCAAGTCCTGGTAGCGCTCGGTGATGGCGGCGGCCAAAGGCAGCGAGCGGGCATTGGCCAGGGCGCAGTAATCGCCGCCGGGGCAGGCGATCATGTCGGTCAGCAAACCGATGTTGGGCTGGGCCAAGCCGAGCGCTTTGGCTTCGAGCCACAGGGCGTGCAGCTGGTCCAAGCGCACCCAAGGCAGCACCAGGTTTTGGGTGTGGGTCACGCGGGCTTCGCCAGCGGAGTATTTGGCGACCAGCGCCGCAGCGGCATCGAGCTGGTCGGCGGTGGCATCGCCCGGCGCTTGGCCCGGGCGCTTGAAGGACAAACTCACGGCACGCAGGGCCGGGTTCTGGTGAGGCTTGACGTTTTGCGAGATCCAACGGGCAAAGGCCGTGGTCTTGGCCGCTTCGATGCTGACGTCGGCTTCGGCCTTGGCCACCCATTGCGCGATGCTGGATGGCAAGTTGAGTGCAGGCGCAGCAAAGCAGGCGGCCACGCGGTCGAATTCGGCTTGTGGGATGGTGTGCAGACCGCCGTCTTTGACCAGAATGTCCTGGTATTCGGATTCGACTTCGTCAAAGTAACGCTGGCCTTCGGCCTTGACCAAAATCTTGATGCGGGCCTTGTACAGGTTGTCGCGGCGGCCCCAGCGGTTGTAGACGCGAATCACGGCTTCGAGGTAATTCATGATCTGGTGCCAGGGCAGGAACTCGCGGATCACGGAGCCCACCATGGGCGTGCGGCCCATGCCGCCGCCCACTTGCACTTTGAAACCGATCTCCCCCGCGCTGTTCTTGACCATCTGCAAGCCCACGTCGTGCCAGCCAATGGCGGCGCGGTCTTCCAGTGCGCCTGTGATGGCGATCTTGAATTTGCGCGGCAAAAACGCGAACTCGGGGTGCAGCGTGCTCCACTGGCGTATCAGTTCGGCATAAGGGCGGGGATCGACCACCTCGTCCACCGCCACACCGGCCAGCTCGTCGGTGGTGGTGTTGCGGATGCAGTTGCCGCTGGTCTGGATGCCGTGCAGGTTCACGCTGGCCAGCAGGTCCATCACGTCGGCCGATTTGGACAGGGGAATCCAGTTGAACTGCACGTTTTGGCGTGTGGTGAAGTGGCCGTAATTGGTGGTCAGCTTCGGGGCCATGCCTGCAATTTTGTCTTGCGTGGCCTGGGCTTCGGCCAGCAGCGCGGCGTCGGGTGTGTCGTAGTCGCGGGCGATTTGGGCCAGCACTTGGAGCTGAGGGGCCGAGATTTCGCCATAAGGCACGGCCACGCGCAGCATGGGGGCGTAGCGCTGTACGTACCAGCCGTTTTGCAGGCGCAGGGGTTTGAACTCGTCGCCGGTCAGCTGCCCAGCTTCAAAGCGTTCAAGTTGGTCGCGGTGTTGTGCGGCGCGGGCGCGCACGAACTGTTTGTCAAATTCGGTGTATTGGTACATAGGAAAAACTCAGATCAAAACCAGTTTGGTGCCAGCCCAGGCCAGCAAGAGAGAAAGGATGGCGCGCACCAAGCGCTCCGGGGTGCGGTGCATCAAACGAGCACCCAGCCAGATACCGGGCAGTGAGCCGGCCAGCAGCTT
>NZ_CALBEX010000305.1 GCF_937889215.1 uncultured Limnohabitans sp. | reverse complement strand
GCCTTTTTGATGGTCAGCTATGGCTTGCATTTCTCAGGCTCGCCAGAGAGCACCATCATGCTGCTTTTTTATGCGTACTACACAATCAATTGCTTGGAGTATTTTTTCTCAGGCAGACGCATTGCCTTGACGCACGACAAAAACGGCGCTGCTTCGGTGATGTGGGCGGGTGTGGTGTTGTCGGGCACGCTGGGCATCAAAACCCTGGCCTTGTGGGCTGGCGTGGGTGCGACCGACCTGTATGCTTTTTCTTGGGATCAAGTGGTCGTGTTCGTGGGGCAATTCGCCGCGCTGATCATGCTGTGCGTTGGCTTCATGCAAATTTTTATCGACCAAGACAATCGGGTCAAAATTTTTGTGGAGCAGCAACTGGCCCGTGAGCAAGAGCGTGCCGCCTTGGCCCTTCAGCACTCCGAAGATCTGGGTGTGCTGCTCACCGAACGAGAAGAGATCATTCGGCAGTTGACCTTGTCCAACAAAAGCGCGGGGATGGGGGCCTTGGTCGCCAGTTTTGCCCATGAACTCAACCAGCCACTGACCGCCAACTTGCTGCACGCTGAATTGATTCAGTCCAAGTTGGCTGATGCCCAGCGCGACCAGGTGTCGCCTGACATGGCCATTTTGAGCAATGTGGCCGATGCCATTGTCAACGACACCCAGCGGGCGGGTGACATCATTCGAAAATTACGCAACTTGTTTCGCATGAGCAAAGGCGAATACACCGAGATTCAGTTGGACCTACTGGTGCAGGAAGTGATCGACCTGGTGCGCACCAAAATGGAAGATGCCAACATTGTGCTGACCACCGAATTTGACAGGGGCTTGCGACTGCGCGGTGACGCCACACAATTGCAGCAAGTCATCTTGAACCTGCTGAACAACGCCATTGAGGTCTTGCTGGAGCGCCCTGGAGGGCCGCGGCAGTTGACATTGCGTGGCCGTTTGTCTGATGAGCATTTGGAATTGGAAGTTGAAGACAATGGCAAAGGCATCGATGCCGAGCACCGGGACGATGTGTTCAGTTTGTTCAAAACCTCCAAATCACAGGGCATGGGGGTGGGCCTGTGGCTGAGCCGATCCATTGTCGAGGCGCACGGCGGACGGCTGACCTTTCAGTCAGAGCCAGGACTGCGCACGGCTTTCACTTTGCGTTTACCGTTGATGGACCCGTCAGCCTTGGGTTGAGCCCAGGCCCCATTCGGTGACTGTCAAACGCCCTTATTGAGCTTCTCATAACAGATGACACTACCAAAGCGTAGCTTGCATCCA
>NZ_CALBEX010000304.1 GCF_937889215.1 uncultured Limnohabitans sp. | reverse complement strand
CATTGATGCCGGCCGCGTGGTCTTTGGGGGCGATAACCGCGTGCGCACCGGCGCCGTCGGCCACACGCAGGCAGGCGCCCAGGTTGTGCGGATCGGTCACGCCGTCCAACACCAAGAGCAAGGGCGGCCCTTCCACGGTGTCGAGCAGGTCGTCCAGTGAATGGTTCTGGGGCATGGGCGCGACCATGGCCACCACACCCTGGTGACCATGACCACCGGCCAGCTTGGCCAGGCGCTCACCGTCCGATTCGATCATGCGCATGCCCGAATCGCGGGCCTTGTCGATGAACTGGCGCATGCGCGCATCGCGGCGCGTGACCTCGTAATGGATTTCAACAACGGATTGGGGGGCGATCTTGAGGCGAACGCCCACGGCATGAAAGCCGAACAGCACTTTGGTAGAAGACATCCTCGGATTATCGTTGGTCGCAGCCTGCCGATTTGACCGCCTGCCCAAACGGACCTGCGCTTCAGGCCAGTGTCGCTGCAGGCTCCGACAAGCGCCCTGCCTGAATCACCAGGCTGCGCTCGCACTTGGCAGCCAACTGCCGGTCGTGCGTGACCAAGACCAAGGTGGTGCCTTGCTCGCGGTTGAGCGCAAACATCAAGTCCATGATGGCTTCACCGGTGGCGTGGTCGAGGCTGCCGGTGGGCTCGTCGGCGAACAACAAGTCGGGCTGCACCACAAAGGCCCGCGCCAGCGCCACGCGTTGCTGCTCACCGCCGCTGAGCACTTTGGGCAGGTGTTTCAGGCGTTCGCCCAGGCCCACGCGTTGCAGCATGGCCGTTGCCGCGCTGCGGGCATCGGGTCGGTCGGCCAACTCCAGCGGAAGCATGACGTTCTCCAAAGCGGTGAGGTTGGGCATGAGCTGAAAGCTTTGAAATACAAAACCCACATGTTGGGCACGCAACGCAGCCCGCTCATCCTCGGACAAGTCAAACAGCGACCGCCCGGCCAACACCACCTGGCCCGTGCTGGGTGTGTCCAGCCCCGCCAAAATGGCCAACAGTGTGCTTTTGCCAGAACCTGAAGCACCGACAATAGCGGCTGTTTCCCCAGCTTTCAAAGAAAAATCGATATCGCGCAAAATGTCCAGCTGACCGCTGGCATCCTGCACACTTTTGGAAACGCCACGCACGGCAATGATGGATTCGGGCATGCACAAACCTTTGTTGAGACGACGTCACTTTAACTGGACCCTTCTGGCCCTGGCCAGCTGGGGCTTTGTCGCCCCGATTGCAGCCGCCCCAGAGCAGCGCATTTTGGTGGTGGGCGATTCGCTGAGCGCCGAATACGGGCTGAGCCGAGGCACTGGCTGGGTGGCCTTGCTGCAAAAGCAACTGGCCAGCGAGAAACCTGGCGCAGCGGTGATCAACGCCAGCATCAGCGGCGACACCACGTCGGGCGGTCGATCGCGCCTGCCCGCTCTGCTCAAAAGGCACCAGCCCAGCCATGTGATCATTGAACTCGGTGGCAACGATGCGCTGCGCGGCCTGCCCATGCGCATGACGCAGGACAACCTGCTGCGCATGACCCAACAAGCCCAAGCAGCAGGTGCCCAAGTGCTGCTGCTGGGCATGCAAATGCCACCCAACTACGGCCCCGACATGGCGAGACAATTTGAAGCCGCCTTTGCCCAAGTGGCCAAAAGCCAAAAAGCGGCCCTGGTGCCTTTCTTTTTGAAAGGCATTGGCGATGACCCCGAACCCCTCAAATGGTTCCAGGCCGACCGCATTCACCCCAATGAAGCCGCACAAGCGCGCATGCTGGCCAACGTTTGGCCCACCTTGAAGAAACAACTGAAATGAGCGTTCACCTGATCTCGGCCGCCGATGCCATGGCCCAATTTGACCGGTTTGATGCCATCGTCGATGCACGCTCGGAAGGCGAACACGCCGAAGACCATCTGCCTGGCGCTGACTGCTGGCCGTCGCTGAACAACGAGGAGCGCATACGGGTGGGCACCTTGTACAAACAAGTCAACCCGTTTGAAGCGCAAAAAGTTGGCGCAGCGCTGGTGGCCAAAAACATCGCCCGGCACATTGAAACCCATGTGATGGACAATCCCCGCAGCTGGCAACCGCTGATCTATTGTTGGCGCGGGGGCAAGCGCAGCAACTCGTTGGCGCTGATCTTGGGCCAGATCGGCTTCAAGGTGCACCTGATCGAAGGCGGC
>NZ_CALBEX010000303.1 GCF_937889215.1 uncultured Limnohabitans sp. | reverse complement strand
TTCGGTCAACATGGGGTCACTCCAAAAAAATCAGGGTTTGAAATCTAGGTCGGTTTGCCTTGCCCAAGGCTCAGGCGGCAAAGGGGTTGTGCAGCAAGATCGTGTGGTCACGGTCCGGGCTGGTGGAGACCACATGCACAGGCACGCCGGTCACCTGGGCAATGCGGTCCAGGTAATAACGGGCCGTGGCGGGCAGTTTGTCCATCTCAGTCACGCCCACGGTGGTCTCGGTCCAGCCGGGAATCACTTCGTAGATGGGCTTGCAGCGGGCAATTTCGTCCGCGCCCATGGGCAAGATGTCGATGGTTTCACCGTCCAACTCGTAGCCGGTGCACAACCACAACTCTTTCAAGCCGTCGAGCACATCGAGTTTGGTGATGCACAAACCACTCAAACCGTTGACTTGCGCGCTGCGCTTGAGCAAGGCCGCATCGAACCAGCCGCAGCGGCGCGAACGGCCGGTGGTCACGCCTTTTTCAGCGCCCACGGTGGACATGTGGTAGCCGGGTGTGCCGGGGGTTTCCCAGTCGAGTTCGGTGGGGAATGGGCCGCCGCCCACGCGAGTGCAATAAGCTTTGGTGATGCCCAAGATGTAGTGCAGCATGCCCGGGCCCACGCCCGCACCGGCAGCGGCGTTGCCTGCCACGCAGTTGCTGGACGTCACAAACGGGTACGTGCCGTGGTCCACATCGAGCAAGGTGCCTTGTGCGCCTTCGAACAGCAAATTGGCACCCGCTGCATGGGCGTCGTTGAGTTCGCGCGACACGTCGGCCACCATAGGCAGCAGCTCTTTGGCATACGCCATGGCTTCGTTGTAGGTGGTGTCAAAGTCCACGGGCGCAGCGCCCAGGATGTTGACCAAAATTTCGTTATGCAAGGCCAGGTTTTCGCGCAGCTTGGTGGCGAAGCGCTCGGGGTATTTGAGGTCTTGCACGCGCAGAGCTCGGCGCGCCACTTTGTCTTCGTAGGCAGGGCCAATGCCGCGTCCGGTGGTGCCGATCTTGGCGGTACCGGCTTTTTCCTTGGCGGCTTCGCGGCCCACATCCAATGCGACGTGGTAAGGCAAGATCAGCGGGCAAGCTTCGCTCACGCGCAAGCGCGAACGTACCTCGACACCGGCTTTTTCAAGTCCAGCGATTTCTTCGAGCAGCTTGGGCACCGACAAGACCACACCGTTGCCGATGTAGCACTTGACGCCGGCGCGCATGATGCCGCTGGGGATCAGGTGCAAGGCAGTTTTCACGCCGTTGATCACCAAGGTGTGACCCGCGTTGTGACCGCCCTGGAAACGCACCACGCCTTGGGCGCTTTCGGTCAACCAGTCGACCAGTTTGCCTTTGCCCTCGTCGCCCCATTGGGTGCCCACGACGACCACGTTACGGCCTTGCAACTTGTTCATGCTTGAAATGTTCTTTCTCAAAGAGCCTGCACCACCCACTGCCCAGCCGCTTCGATCAGCTCGCGGTCGCAATGGAATTCATCGATTTCGCTTTCGTGACCCGGCAAAATGCAGACCACAGTTTCACCTCGGCTGCGCAAGGCAGCAATGGCCGAGCGCAGACTGACCGAGTTACCCCAAGGCGCCCGGATGGCGGCGCGCAAAGCCAAAGGTGGCACGGCGGTCACCAATTCTTTCAGGTCCAAACTGAAGCCCACCGCCGGACGATCGCGGTCAATGCGATGGCCAAACACCGCACCCACACCGTCGTAACGACCGCCACGGGCCAGCGCATCCGATGCCCCTTTGGCATAGATGGCAAAACGCATGCCGCTGTAATAGGCGTAACCCCGCGAATCACCCAAATCAAAGCTGATGGCCACGCCCGGCAATTGCTCAGCAAGCCAGCGCAATTGGGCCAAAGCCTGCGTGATCTCTGGCGTAGCAGGCAAGCGTGCAGCCGCCTGGTCGAGCACATGGACATCGCCATACAAATCCAGCAGCGCCATGACACCATCGCGCACAGCGGGCGCAAAGCCAGCCGTCAAACGCGCCAGCGTGCTGGCATCTTTGATGGCCAAAGCGGCATGGATGTCATGGCGCTGCGAAGCCGACATGGGCTGGGCGTCCAGCAGACTGCTGACGACACGGGCATCGGCCAAATCCACCTGCAAATCGCCAACCCGAGCAGCACGCAGGCAGTCCAGGGCGAGCTGCAAAACTTCCAAGTCGGCCTCAGGGCCGGCGTGGCCGTAAATTTCGGCCCCCAGTTGCAAGGGTTCACGCGTGGCATGGGGTCTGGCAGGTCGGGTGTGCAACACCGGGCCGCAGTAGCAAAGCCGGGTCATGCCAACGCGGCCGAGCAAGTGCGCGTCGATGCGGGCCACCTGGGGGGTGGTGTCGGCACGCAAACCCAGGGTGCGGCCGGACAACTGGTCGACCAGTTTGAAGGTTTGCAAATCCAAGGCTTCGCCCGTGCCGGTGAGCAGGGACTCCAAATGCTCCAGCAGCGGCGGCATCACCAGCTCGTAGCCATAGCCACGGGTGGTATCGAGCAGTTCGCGACGGAGTTCTTCGATGTGACGTGCCTCAGAGGGCAAGACATCGGCAACGTGATCCGGGAGGACCCAAGCAGACATGTGGGATGAGGGGAGACGGTTAAAAAAGTGATTTTACCGGGTTGACACGGTCAATTCCGGAAAACCGTCAGGCAAATGGGCACGAAATCACACAAACCGTGGTTTTACAGGGCCATCCGACACGGTCAGCGCTTCAAGCCAAGACCATGACAAGGACTGCGCCCGCCGCGACCATGAACAGGCCAAAAAAACGAATTTGCCCGTCTTCAAGTTTGAGCATTTGCTCGAACAAACTGCGCCAATGTCGCGGCGAATACAAAGGCAGCAAGCCCTCCAGGATGAGCACCAAGCCCAAGGCCAACAGGAGGGATTGCAGCAATGTTTACTTTCGAATGGCGGCTGGGCTGCCTGGAGCGCCACGCATCCCCTTGAAGAACTCGGAGCTGGCCGGGTCCAACACCATCACGTCGCTCTTGCTGTTGAAGCTCGACTTGTAGGCTTCCAAGCTGCGGTAAAACTGCGCAAACTGTGGGTCACGGCCAAACGAGTCGGCATAAAGCCGAGCTGCCAAGGCATCGCCCTCACCTTTGATTTTTTGGGCATCGCGGTAAGCATTGGCCACAGTCACTTCGCGTTGACGATCGGCGTCAGCGCGGATTTTTTCACCTTCGGCCGCACCGGTCGAACGCAACTCATTGGCCACACGCTTGCGCTCAGCCTCCATCCGGCGGTAAACCGACTCGGTGATCGTGTCCACGTAATCGGCGCGGGTGATGCGAA
>NZ_CALBEX010000302.1 GCF_937889215.1 uncultured Limnohabitans sp. | reverse complement strand
GAAGATGATGAAACGCATGGGTGCCATGAAAGGCATGATGGGCGGCGGCGGGGGTTTTCCCGGCATGCCGCGCTGACCCAGTGATTTGCAGAAGATGACCTTCATTTTCATCTACGGCACCCTGCTGCCTGGTTTGCGTTTAGAAGCTCAAATGGGGGGAGCCCGTTTTGTGGCAGCAGCCCAAGTGCTCGGCCGCTTGGTCGATGTGGGCCGCTACCCCGGTTTCTTGCAAGGCGATGGCCTGGTCACGGGCGAAGTCTATGAAGTGGATGAGCTGCACCTGGCCCGGCTCGACGTGGTGGAAGACATGGTGCCCGGTGACCGCGCTGCATCGCAATACTGGCGAGAGCAGGTGACCGTGGCGGCTGGCCAGTTGCACGGCCAGCCCGTGCAAACCTATGTGTACAAACGCCCGGTGGACGGTTGCACAGCCATCGCGCACGGCGACTACCGCCGCTACATCCGCGAAGTCGGGCGGGAGTCCTGATCCCTTGTAGGTCGGCGGCTTCAGCCCCGACATGCTTTTGCGGTGTGCTGCGTCAGAGCTGAAGCCACCGACCTGCAAAATACCGGTCGTTCCATCATCCCGGCATGTCGCCCAGCTTCAATCGCGGATCACCAACTCACCGCGCAGCGAGTGCGACAAGCCTTGGGTGATGCGCACATCCGCCATCTGACCGATCAGGCGGTCCATGTTCGGGCCACCTGGAAAGTTGACCACCCGGTTGCACTCGGTGCGGCCCGCCAGCTCGGTGGCGTCCTTGCGTGAAGGGCGCTCCACCAGAATGCGCTGCACCGTGCCCACGCGGCTTTCACCGATGCGTTGCACGTTTTCTTCGATGGTCGCTTGAAGGTGGTGCAGGCGGCGCAATTTTTCGGCGTGCGGCGTGTCGTCGTGCAGGTTCGCCGCTGGTGTCCCAGGGCGGGGGCTGAAGATAAAGCTGAAACTGGTGTCAAAGCCTACATCCGTGATCAGCTTCATCATCTTGTTGAAGTCGTCCTCGGTCTCGCCGGGGAAGCCCACGATGAAATCGCTGCTGAGCGACATGTCGGGGCGGATCGCCCGCAGCTTGCGGATCATGCTCTTGTATTCCATGGCGGTGTAGCCGCGCTTCATGGCCATCAAGATGCGGTCCGAACCGTGCTGGACCGGCAGGTGCAAGTGGCTCACCAACTTTGGAATCTTGTCGTACGCGTCGATCAGGCGCTGCGTGAACTCGTTGGGGTGGCTGGTCACGTAGCGGATGCGCTCGATGCCCGGCATGTCGGCCACGTATTCGAGCAGCAGCGCAAAGTCGGCAATCTCTGCGGTGCCACCCATCTTGCCCCGGTATGCGTTCACGTTTTGGCCCAGCAGGGTGATTTCTTTCACGCCTTGCGCGGCCAGACCGGCGATTTCGACGAGAACATCGTCAAAGGGGCGCGAAACTTCTTCACCCCGGGTGTAAGGCACCACGCAATAGCTGCAGTATTTGCTGCAACCTTCCATGATCGACACAAAGGCCGTGGCACCGTCCACCTTGGCCGGTGGCAAGTGGTCGAATTTTTCAATCTCGGGAAAACTGATGTCCACCTGCGGGCGCTGCTTGCGCTCGCGCTCATTCAGCAACTCGGGCAGGCGGTGCAGGGTTTGCGGACCAAACACCACGTCCACATACGGGGCACGCTTGATGATCTCGGCGCCTTCTTGGCTGGCCACGCAGCCACCCACGCCAATCAAAACGCCCTTGGCTTTCAGGTGCTGCACCCGGCCCAGATCGCTGAACACCTTTTCTTGCGCCTTCTCGCGCACCGAGCAGGTGTTGAACAAAATCAGATCGGCCTCGTCCACGTTTTGTGTGGGCACGTAGCCTTGGGCCGCGCCCAGCACATCGGCCATCTTGTCCGAGTCGTACTCGTTCATCTGGCAGCCAAAGGTTTTGATGAAGACCTTCTTGCTCATGCAGCCTCCACGGATGCAAGGGAGGTGATGAAGTCAAGGCAAAGCAAAGCACGCCAAAGTAAAGCACGCCCAGAAAGGGCCAAAGTGCAGCGGTTCATGGTGTAGATCCAGAGGCTGTTGAGGGAAAGCGCTTGGGGCGCTGGGGAGGGTGGATTATCGCAGCTGAAAGTAGGCGTAGACCAATGCGGCCAAGGCCACCGTGCCCCAGCCCAGCCATTCCATGAAGGGGCGCAGCTTGGGCTCCATGGCGGGGCCAAAGCGGCCCATCAGCCAGCCGACCAAAAAGAAGCGGCCGCCACGGCCAATGAAAGAGGCCAGGACAAAGGGCAAGAGCGGCATGGCCATGCTGCCGGCTGCGATGGTGAAGGCTTTGTAGGGGATGGGCGAGAAGCCCGCCAGCAGCACCGCCCAAAATCCCCAGTCCACAAACCAGGCTTTGGCCAACTCGATCTTGGGTGCCCAACCGGCTTGCGTGACCCAGGGCATGACGGCATCAATGGCCCAAACGCCAATGGCATAACCCAGTGCGCCACCGGCCACCGAGGCCAGCGTGGTGATCAAGGCAAAGCGGAACCAACGCTGGGGCTGGGCCACGCACATGGGTGCCAGCATCACGTCGGGCGGGATCGGGAAAAAAGAAGACTCTGCAAAGCTGATACCGCCCAAAAACCAGGGGGCCTTGGGGTGACGACTCCACAGCATCACGCGGTCATACAGTGCGCCAAACAATTTCACGTTGCATCCTCGGGTCTTGCCGCATGGGCGAAGCCCGCATTATCCGGTTTGGGACCCATCAGGCGGAGGTGACATGGGGCGGTTTCGGCCTGAAAAACATCGGATACGCCCGTTGCACCGTCGGGCTGTCATAGGCCCAGCTGTGGCATTGGCCCAAGTGGAAGGGCGCTTGGGTGACTTCGGGCTGCGGCTGGCCGGCAGCATCGCGTCGGTGCCATTGGCCTGCGGGCAGGGTTTGGTAAGCGGCCGTGGCCATGTTGAACAGCATTTCGCGAAGGTGGGTGCAGCCTTGGGTGCCGCCCACATGCTCGTTGATGACCTTGCGCCAGCCCGGGCCCATGGTGCAGCCGATCAGTTTGTGCATGCCGTGGGGTGCGCCCGCGCATTCGGGGTGGGGGATGTCGTCCATCGCGGTCACGATGTCCTGGATGACCATTTTGTTGTTCAGCGTGACGCGGATTTTCAGCCCGTGGATCGGCTCATTGGCCGGGAAGGGGCGCTCGTTGGGCACCTGAAAGCCATAGGTTTTCACGTCGGTCAGTTCGGCTTCGATGTCCCACAGGCCGTCGTCGCGGTCGTAGCCTTGGTACACCACGGTTCGCGTATGTGACAGTTTACGGGGTGAGGGGGGTGGAAGTGCCAATGGAAATCTCGCGTGTCTGATGTTGAATCACTTGATCATAGCCACGCAGGAGCCCTGAACATGTCACACCCGACCCACCCCGCCACCACCCTCCACCCCGCCGTTCGCCGCCAGACCATTGCCGATGCCCTGCGCCGCACCGCGATCCGCTTGCCCACCAAAACCGGCATCGTGTGCGGCGTGACCACCTGGACTTATGCCGAGTTCGATGCGCTGGTGACGCGCCTGGCCGCAGGCCTGGCCAGCATTGGCGTGGCCGAGGGCGACAAGGTCGCCGTGCTGGCCCGCAACTCGCATGGTTTTGCCGCGCTGCGCTTTGCGCTGGCCCGCCGGGGCGCGGTCATGGTGCCGATCAACTTCATGCTCAAGTCTGAAGAGGTGGCTTACATCTTGCGCCACGCGGGTGCCAGGACCCTGGCCACCGACAGCGGCCTGGCCGAGCTGGCACAGGCCGCCTCCAAGCTGGACACACAAGTGCAGCAGTTCATCTGGCTGCCCTCCGAAGACCCGAGCGAGCCCGTGGCGGGCATGCACAGCTTTGACACGCTGTCCGCTTGAACCGATGCGTTGCCCGATGTGCGGCTGGGCAGCTACGACGTCGCGCAGATCGTCTACACCAGCGGCACCGAGTCATCTCCCAAAGGTGCGCAGCTCACGCACGACGCCGTGCTGTGGCAATACGTCAGCTGCGTGATCGACGCCGAAATTGCAGAGGCGGATGTGGCCCTGCACGCGCTGCCGCTGTACCACTGCGCCCAGCTCGATGTGTTCTTTGGCCCGGCCATTTACATGGGCAGCACCAACGTCATCACTTCCAAACCCACGCCCGACAACCTGCTGCCGATGATCGAGAAGTTCGGCATCACCAGCTTCTTTGCGCCGCCCACGGTGTGGATTGCGCTGCTGCGCTCGCCACTCATGGATGCAGGCAAGCTCGCCAAACTGGCCAAGGGCTATTACGGAGCGTCCATCATGCCGGTGGAGGTGCTCAAGGAATTGGCTTCGCGCCTGCCCCAAGTGCGGCTGTGGAACCTTTACGGCCAGACCGAAATCGCGCCCCTGGCCACCATGCTCGGCCCAGAAGACCAACTGCGCAAACCCGGCTCCTGCGGCAAGGCGGTGCGCAACGTCGAAACCCGTGTGGTGAGCGACGACATGCAGGATGTGGCCGTGGGCGAGGTGGGCGAGATCGTGCACCGCTCGCCGCACCTGATGCTGGGCTATTTCCACGACGACGAGCGCACCCAAGCGTCGTTTGAGGGTGGCTGGTTCCACAGCGGGGATCTGGGCATGATCGACGAGGAGGGTTACATCACCGTGGTGGACCGCAAGAAGGACATGATCAAGTCCGGCGGCGAAAACGTGGCCAGCCGCGAGGTCGAAGAAATGATTTACCGCCTGCCGCAAGTGAGCGAAGTGGCGGTGATCGGCTTGCCCGACCCCAAATGGGTCGAGGCCGTGACCGCGGTGGTGGTGGTCAAGACCGGACAAACGCTGGACGAGGCCGACGTGATCGCGCACTGCGCGCAGCACATGGCGGGTTTCAAGACACCCAAGCGCGTGGTCTTCACCGACACGCTGCCCAAGAACCCAAGCGGCAAACTGCTCAAGCGCGACTTGCGGGTGCGATATGCATGAAGTTTTGCTGGCGCACAGTGTTTGACCGCATGCTGATTTCCCTCACCAATTCAATGATTTTTTCAGCTCAATGTTTGACTGGTCGACTTGCTGGTGCCCAATGGCATGAGGCCTTGGGAAAAGTGGTGTTGAAGGAATTCGATCAGCTCCTTGATGCGGGGAAGTTGCAAGCGACGCTCAGGCACAAGCGCCTTGAGCCAGATTTGTGGGACGCGATAGCCAGGCAAGACTTCGACCAGTTGGCCGGACTTCAAGTCAGGGGTAGACAGGTAGGAAGCGATGACTGCAATGCCCATGCCCTTGCGTGTGGATTCAAGTAACCCATGCCCGTCGGTTGTTTTTATTCTGGGTTTCAGGTCCAGTATCACGGGGCCTTGAGGCCCCATTAATTGCCAACGACTGCCCGAGGTGGCGTAAACCAAGGTGTCCAGTGCATAGAGATCGGAGGCTTGTTGGGGCGTGCCGTGGGTTTGTAAATACGAAGGCGCAGCGCACAAGTGGCGATCGAGTGCACAAAGAGGAATGTCCACAACGCCGCCATATGATTCTGGCAAAGCACCCAAAGCCAGATCAAACCCCTCTTCAAGTGGGTTAACGGAGCGGTCAACCTGCAGAATTTCCAGGTGCAAATTAGGGTGCAGCAGCATGAAATCTTGCAGCGCAGGGCTCAGGTAAAGCTGGCCCAAAGTTCCAGGAATTTTGATTTTGATGTGTCCTTCCAAGTGGCCCCGGTTTTTGGACAACCCACTTAGCACGTCATCGGTGTTGCTCAAGAGGTTTTTGATTTCCAGCAGGTAGCCTTCACCAACATCTGTCAGCTCCATGCTGCGGGTGGTGCGCATGAAAAGTGGTGCTTGAATCCGTTGTTCCAAGTCTTGCACCCGCTTGGCGATGACCGAGGGGACCACATTGAGCTTGCGGGCAGCTGCCGAAAAGCTGGCACTTTCTGCCGCGGTGACAAACGCTCTGAAGTTTTCGTACAGGTCCATTTGATCTTATCTGGAATAAGTGAATTTCTTATATGGTAGTTGTTTTTGCAAATTGGATTGACTAAGATCGACTTCTTCATGAGGACTGCACAAGATGAATAAGCACCCCCGCCAGATTCCTTTACCCCAACGCCCTTACCGCCGCATTGCCACTGAAGAGGCGTTTTCGCCCCCCGAAATGCTGGACATTTACCGGCGCATCTTGGCCAAAGACGATGTCGATGTGGGCTTCAAGCACCTGATGGGCTTTTACATGAGCAGCCCCAGCGAGCGGGCGCAGCACATCATGCGGTGCCTGGTGGACTTGGACCAACTGCGCTTGCAGCACATGGACGAAGCGGGCGTGGATGTGCAGGTCATTGGCTTGACGTCACCGGGTGTACAAATCATGGACAAGGACACAGCGGTGTCGTTTGCACCGGTCGCCAACGACATCTTGGCTGAAGCCACACGTCGCCACCCGGATCGGCTGGTGGGCATGATTGCCGTGGCCCCGCAAGACCCGGCGGCAGCGGCCAAAGAAATTCAGCGCGGCGTGAACCAACTGGGCATGCACTCGGTGGTGATCAATTCGCACACCCAGGGCGAGTATTTGTCGGACACCAAGTTCTGGCCGATCTTTGAAGCGGCCGAGGCGATGGACACGCCGATTTATTTGCACCCCAACGCCATGCCCAACAGCATGATCCAGCACTTTATTGAAGCCGGTCTGGATGGTGCCATTTATGGCTTCGGTGTCGAGACCGGTTTGCACGCCTTGCGCTTGATCACCGCGGGCGTGTTCGATCGTTTCCCCAAGCTGCAAATCATTTTGGGCCACATGGGTGAGGCCTTGCCGTTTTGGGCTTACCGCTTGGATTACATGCACGCGGCCACCGTCCGGTCCCAACGTTATCCCAGTGTTTTGCCTACGAAGAAAAAGCCCAGCGACTACCTGCGTGAAAACTTCCACATCACCAACAGCGGTGTGGCGTGGGGCGCTGCCCTCAAGTTCACCCAAGACTTCATGGGGCCTGACCGCGTGCTTTATGCCATGGACTACCCCTACCAATATGTGCCCGAAGAAGTGGCCATGCTGGAGAACTTGGACATGGCACCCCAGGTGCGCAAGGCGTTCTTTCAAGACAACGCTGAGCGCTTGTTCAAAATTGCACCAGCCCCATGACTGTTTGAGCTTTGATTTTTAACCACCTTGAGGAGACAAAAAATGAAATTCACATCTCGCCGACAACTGCTGGCCCTCACGGCCGCCTTGGCCACCTGTGTCAGCCCAGGGGTTTTTGCCCAAGGCAATTACCCCAGCCAGACCCTTAAAATCATCGTGCCGTTCACACCAGGCACTGGCATGGACACCATCGCTCGCGTGGTGGCACCTCGCCTGAGCGAACGCTTGGGTCAGCCCGTGGTGGTGCAAAACCAGCCCGGTGCCAGCGGCAACATTGGTGCAGAGACCGTGGCCAAGTCCGCACCGGATGGTTACACCATCTTGATGGGGGCCAACACCATGTTGATGGCCTCTCAGCTTTACAAAAACGTGGCCTTTGACCCGCTCAAGGACTTTGCACCTGTGTCCATGGCCGCGTACGGTTCATTGATGTTGGTGGCCAACCCCAAGACCGGCATCAAGACCCTGCACGAATTGGTCAAGCGGGCGCTGGCCCAGCCCGGCGCGATCAGCTTCGGCTCACCCGGCGTGGGCACGCCCCACCACATGGCCATGGAGTTGTTCAAGCTCGAATCCAACACCTTCATGCTGCACGTGCCTTACCGTGGGTCTTCCGGCTACACCCAGGACTTGCTTGGTGGCGAACTGAATGTGGGTTTTTTGCCAGTGCACATTGCCCAAGGCTTTGTCAAAACGGGGCGCTTGAATGCACTGGCCGTGGGCAGCCCTAAGCGCCATCCCATCGCCCCCAATGTGCCAACCTTTGAAGAAGAGGGCGTCAAGCGCATCGATGTGGACCTCTGGTACGCCTTTTTTGCCCCCAGCAAAACCCCTGCGGCCGTGGTCACGCGTTTGAACACCGAGATGTCTGCCATCTTGCGCCAAAACGAGGTCAAGGAGATCCTGGGCAAAGCCGGCATGACCGCTGTGGCGACCAGCCCTGCAGAGTTGGCGGCCATTGCGGCCAATGACTATCCGCGCTGGGGCAATGTGATCCGCACCAAACAAATTTCGGCCGATTGACGGCCATAACAGGGCAAGCAGCATGAGCGTTAAATCTTGTGGGGTCGCCATCGTGGGCGGGGGTGTGGGTGGCTTGGCCTTGGCTTTGCATCTGCACCAGCGGGGTGTGGCCTGCGAAGTGTTCGAGGCGGTTGAGCAGGTGCGTGAGTTGGGCGTGGGCATCACGCTGCTGCCCCATGCCATGCGCGAATTGGCGGCCTTGGGTTTGCAGCCGGCCTTGGAGGCCGCGGGCATTGAGAATTACGAAAGTGCCTTTTTCAACCGCCACGGCCAGTTCATCTACAGCGAGTTGCGCGGCCGCCATGCGGGCTACGCGCTGCCCGAGGTGGGTATCCACCGGGGTAAATTGCATAAGATCTTGTTCGACGCCGCCTTGGCCCGCTTGGGCCCCGAGCATGTCCACACAGGGCACCGCTTTGACCGCATGGTGCAAACCGACGAGTCGGTGAACATCACCTTCAAAGACCCGCAAGGGCAAGACCTGCCCACCGTGTGCACGCGCGTGCTGATCGCCTCAGACGGCGTCAATTCGGCGGTGCGGCGCTTGTTTTATCCTGATGAAAAGATGGTTTTTACTGGCATCAACACTTGGCGCGGTGTGACCCGGTTCGATCCTATCCTGACAGGCAAGACCTACATGCGCATTGGCTCCATCGAGACGGGCAAGATGGTGATCTACCCCATCGTGGACAAGGTTGATGATGAGGGGCGGCAGTTGGTCAACTGGATGGCTGAGATCCGCATGGAAGAAGGCGTCACCCAAAACGACTGGAACCGAGCTGGCCGAAAAGAAGATGTTTTGAAGCTGTTCGAAGATTGGCATTTCGACTGGCTGGATGTGCCCAAATTGATCGCCGAGTCCGAGTCTATTTTGGAATATCCCATGGTTGACAAAGACCCGATCGCGCAATGGACGTTTGGCCGGGTGACTTTGCTGGGCGACGCGGCCCACCCCATGTACCCCCGTGGCTCCAATGGCTCGGCACAGGCATTGATCGACGCCCGCACCTTGGCCGATGAATTGGCCGGCGTGGCGGCGGGCGAGGACCCCTTGCCCGCCTTGCACCGTTACGAAGCCGTGCGCAGGCCGCTCACGGCCAAGGTGGTGCAAACCAACCGCAGCACACCGCCCGACTTCATCAACATCGTGGTGGAAGAGCGGACAAAGGGCGAGCCTTTCAGGCACATCGACGATGTGATCAGCCAAGACGAGTTGCGCAAGATTTCCGACGATTACAAGAAAATCGCCGGGTTTTCACTCGAGGCCCTGAAGACCCCTGCTTGAGTGCGCGGCCAACTGCCCCTTGGGGCAGGCGGCAGATCAGGCCTTGTTCAAGCGCTCGTTTTGCGGGAACATGAACTTCTTGGCGTCGGCGTCCATCTCGGTCTTGAAGGTGTATTGCGTCTTCAAAGCTTCGGCACGCTGTGCTGCAGGGCGGGCGTTGACCAGGTCCAGCACACGTTTGATGTGGGGGTATTGTGTCCAAGTCGCGTCGCCGGTGCCCAGCACATAAGGCAACATGCGTACCCAGCCCCACAGAGCCATGTCGACGATGCTGTAGTGCTCGCCCAGCATGTAGGTGTTTTGCGCCAGGTGCTTTTCTAGAACGGTCCAATGGCGATGGGCTTCGAAGTCGTAGCGGTTCAGGGCGTAGTCTTTGGGCTCGGGTGCCGCATGCCGAAAGTGCACCGACTGACCCGAAAACGGACCGACGCCGCTGGCCATTAAGAGCAACCAAGACAAGGCCGCGCCGCGCTCTTTGGCTTGCGCCATGCCGGGCATAAACTTTTGTTCACGGTCGGCCAAATACAACAAGATCGCATTGCTGTCGAACACGGTCACATCGCCATCGGTGATCGCGGGCACCTTGGCGTTGGGGTTGACGGCCAAGAATTCCGGTGCGAATTGCTCGCCCTTGCGCGTGTCGACCGGGACGGCTTCAAAGGGCAGACCCAATTCTTCGAGCAGCAGGGCAATCTTCATCGGGTTGGGGGCGGCGTTGAAGAAAAATTTCAGCATGGGATGGGTTCCTTGGAGTAAGTGCGCCAGACGCGGCGCGGACAAGTAACGAGTGTCGCCGAGCCCGGCCTGAGTGGCGCGATGAGGCAGTCATGTGGGCGACTGTGTGTCAAGGTGGACATGTATACCTTAACGTTTCTCGTGGCATCGCTGCGCTTTTGTTCCAGCCATTGGATTCGAACCCTATGACCGAAAGACTCTCACCCATCACTTATGAGGCTTTGCCTCTCGACGTCAGGCCTTTGGCGGATGACATCTTGAAGGTCTCCAGTGCGGGCTTGGGGGGGCCTTACAACGGCTTGTTGCGCAGCCCCGACATGGCACGCAGGGCGTTTGACTTTCTGGATTACCTGCGCTTCAAGACCTCGGTCAACAAGCGACTGAACGAATTCGCCATCCTGATTCAGGCGCGCATTTCGAATGCGCAATACGAGTGGTGGGCGCACGAGACGATTGCCCGCAAGGCGGGCTTGTCCGATGAGGTCATGCGGGATTTACAAAATTGCCAACGCCCTGGCCGCATGCAAGCCGACGAACGTCTGGTGTACGACTACTGCGTTCAGCTGTCTTTGAACCACCGCGTCCCCGATGCCTTGTGGCAAGAGGCTGTGGACCAAATGGGTGAGCAGGCTGTGGTGGACCTCACGGTTTTGTCGGGCACCTATGTGATGGTGTCCATGCTGCTCAATGCCACACAAGTGGGCATCCCGGGCGGCGGCGCAGAACCCTTGCAGGTCTTGAGCCCTGTGGAAATTCGTCAGCGCTTGCTGGCCTGATTCCCCCTGAATTTTTTCGACCCACTTCACCTGGAGACAAGCATGCCCATTCGTTTCATTCGCACCGCTTTGACCGTGCTGCTGGCTGCCGCCGCTGTTCAGGCGACAGCGCAAGACTTTCCCTACCGCGCCATCACCATGGTCATGCCGTATTCGGCAGGGGGTCCGGGTGACACCATTACCCGCGTATTTGCCGGGGCCATGCAAAAGCACCTGGGCCAGCAAATCGTGGTGGACAACACCGCAGGCGCTTCGGGCTCGATCGGCACAGCCAAAGTGGCTCGCGCTAAACCCGATGGCTACACCTTGCTGATGATTCACGTCAGCCATGCGACCAACCTGGCCATGTACAAAAGCCTGCCATACCACCCGGTGGACGATTTCGAGCCGATTGGACGCGCCACCAGTGGCCCCATGGTGATCGTGGCGCGCAATGATTTTCCGGCCAAAAACCTCAATGAATTCGTGGCCTACCTCAAGGCCAATGCCGCCAAAGTCAGTTTGGCGCATGCGGGTGTGGGCTCGGCTTCACATCTGTGCGGCTTGATGATGATGAATGCCTTGAACGTCAAGCTCAATGAAATTCCCTACAAAGGCACGGGCCCAGCCCTGACCGATTTGATGGGCGGTCAGGTGGACATTTTGTGCGACCAAACCTCTGGCACCGTGCCTTCGGTCAAGGGGGGCAAGATCAAGGCCTATGCTTCGGCGGGTAAAGCCCGTTTGCCTCAATTGCCTGATGTGCCCGCCATCACCGACGCCGGTGTGGAAGGCTTTGACATCAACATCTCCTTTGGCCTGTATGCCCCTAAAGGTACGCCCAAATCGGCGCTGGAGCAGTTGACCTCGGCCTTGCAAAAATCGGTGTCTGACAGCGAAGTGCGCCAGCGCCTGGAGGGCATGGGCATCGCCGCGGTGAGCTCCGATTTGGCGCGTCCAGAAGCCTTGCGGGTGCATCTGAAAAATGAAATTGACACTTTGGGCGGGCTTCTGGTCAAGGCGGGCGTCAAAGCCAATTGAGCCAGAACTGAGTGACGGGAGCCTTTGGGCGTCCCTCTCGCCTGTACGGGAGAAGGCATGTTGAACAATGGCTGGCCGCTGCTGCTGACCTTGATGATCCAGGCGATGGTGGCCATGGCCTTGCTGACATTGCCTGTGATGGCCCCTGTGGTCGTCGAGGCCATGAAGGTGTCCCCTGCTTTGGTCGGCTTGTACGTATCGGTCACCTATGCCGGGGCCATGGTGTCTGCCTTGATGGGCGGTGCCATCGTGGCCCGGCTCGGCGCCATTCGGGTCAGCCAATGGGGTTTGTTGTTGTGTTCTGTGGGGTTGCTGTTATGCGCGGTGCCATGGTTGCCCGCAATGGGGCTGGGTGCGGTGCTGATTGGTCTGGGGTATGGCCCGATCACACCGGCCAGCTCGCACCTGTTGGCACGCACCACGCCGGCGCACCAGATGTCGTTGGTGTTTTCCATCAAGCAAACAGGCGTGCCTTTGGGCAGCATGTTGGCTGGCGCGATTGTGCCCCCGCTGCTGCTGGTGAGCAGTTGGCAAGCGAGCTTGATGGCTGTGGCTTTGGTGTGCATGTTGTGCGCTTGGGGCGCACAGGTGTTGCGCACGCGGCTCGACAGTGACCGCCGAGCCGATGCGCTGGTTCAATGGGGCAGTTTGGTGCAGCCCATTCGGCTGGTGTTGGCGCACCGGGCCTTGTACACGATGGCTTCGTGTTCTTTTATGTTTTCCATGGTGCAACTGTCTCTGACCACTTATTTGGTGACGTTTTTGCACGACGACTTGTCTTATGGTCTGGTCGCGGCAGGCTTGGCTTTGTCGGCCACGCAAATGGGCGGCATGGGCGGGCGCATTGTCTGGGGTTACATGGCCGATCGCTGGCTTGGGGCGCGACGCATGCTGTTGCTGTTGGCCAGCATGATGGCGCTGGGCGCTTTGGCATCGGCCTTCTTGAGTGCGGACACGCCCAAGGCCATGGTGGTGGCGATTTTGGTGGCCTTTGGTGCGTCTGCCATTGGCTGGAACGGCGTCTACCTGGCCGAGGTGGCCCGCCGTGCCCCTGAAGGCAAAGCCAGCATGGCCACGGGTGGCACGCTGGCGTTCACGTTTTTGGGCGTGGTGGTGGGGCCGCCTGTGTTTGGGGCTTTGTCGGGCTGGTTTGGCAGTTACCGCGCCGGTTTTGTGGGCTTGATGGTCGTGGCTTGTGTCAGCGGCGTGGTCTTGTTCTGGAGCCAACGGCCCGCCCGCTTGCGGGCTTGAACCCGGCTCAGCTGGCCTGCAAAATTTGGTCGATCCACGTTTGAATCGCGGGGCCGTCCATGCCGTGTGCCAAGCCCAGCAGCATGACGATGCGCACCTTGTGGGGCGGCAAGGGGCCTGCGGTCAGGATGCCGTGCTCGGCATCGGCGTACACGCTGGCCCGTGTCACGCTGCCCGTGATGAAGCGGGCGCAACGCGCCACCAGCACGCCTTGCGCGGGCAAAGACTGGATGAAAGCGCGGTAAGCCGTGGGCGTGTTGGCGTTGCCCAAACCGGCGTGCACAATGCCCCGCGCTCCGGCGGCCACAAAGGCACGCATCGCGGTCTCATCCACCCCGGCATAAGCCACGGCAATGTCCACCCTGGGCCAGGCTGTGGGGGTTTGCCAAGCCACAGTAGGGGCCCTTGCGGCCGCGCGAAACCACTGCACTGATTGATCGGCCACCTCGCCCACGGCGCCGGCCAGCGGGCTGTCAAAAGCCTCCACACTGCTCACATGCCGTTTGCCCACCCACAGGCCCGAATGGATGCGCCCGTTCATCACCACCAGCGTGCCGCGCCCTCGCGCACCGGGGCAGGCAGCCACACTGCAGGCGTCCAGCAAGTTGGCCGGGCCGTCGGCCGAATAGGCCGTGGCGGGGCGCATGGCGCCCACCACCACGATGGGTTTGTCGCTGGCCACGCTCAGGTGCAAAAAGGTCGCGGTTTCTTCCAGCGTGTCGGTGCCGTGCGTGACCACGATGCCCACCACATCGGGGTTGTTCGCGGCGTGCATCACGGCGGCGTGCAAGTCGAGCCAGTGCTCGGGCCGCACGTCGTAACTGGCCAGTTGCATGGGCTGCGAGACTTCAATGTCGTAACGCGCACGCAACTCGGGCACCGTATCGACCACGGCGGCCAGGCTGAGGCTGGCGGGTTTGTAGTCGGTGCTGACCGATGCTGCGCTGGCCGCACCTGCGATGGTGCCACCGGTGCCGATCAGGGCCAATGTGGGTTTTGTCATGGTTCAAGTCTCCGAAAAAATCATGTGTACACGGCCTAGCGGGCCGAAATCGGCGCTGGCGCTGTCGCCGGGCTGAAGTTCCAGCGGCACCATGCAGGTGCCCGTGGTCACCACATGGCCCTTTTGCAGCGCGATGCCCAAGCTGGACAGTTGGTTGGCCAGCCAGGTCAGGGCGATGCGCGGGTCGCCCAGCACGTTGGCTCCCGTGCCGTCGCGGGTGTACTTCAGTTGGCTGCCGTGTTGGACCCGGGCTTGCACCGGGTAGGTGCTCAAGTCCAGATCGCGCCAGACATCGGGCGCGGCCGCACCCAAAACAAATTGACGTGCGCAGGCGTTGTCGGCCAGCAGTTGCGCCTCGCCCGCTGCGGTAAAGGGCTCCAGCCGCGAGTCGGGCACTTCCAGGGCTGGGTGCAAGCTGGCCACGGCGGCCATGACTTGCTGCTGGTTGTAGGGGGCGGCTTGCGGTGGCAGGTCTTGCGCCATGGCAAAAGCAAATTCCGGCTCTGCCACGCGCATGCGGTTGCCGGCTGACGGCACGGTGGCGCCGCTTTCAAAAACTTGGCCGGACAACAAGCGACCGGCCAGCGGCCCGCTCACGTTGATGTGCGCCTGGCCGTTGGCGCTGGTCGCGGCGATTTTCCAGCCCAGCACGCTGCGTCCAGAGACACTGGGCAATTGCGCTTGGGCGGCGTAGCCTTGTGCGGGTGTCAACGGGCGGCAGGCCTCGGGCAGGGCGCTCAGCACCTGGCCCAATTGCCAGTGCTCCCAAATCACTTGGGCTGCTTGTTGAGCCATGGGCAGCGCGGTTTCGATTGGGATGGGTATTTGCAAATTCATACGTCAATTGTTACGCCAAGTG
>NZ_CALBEX010000301.1 GCF_937889215.1 uncultured Limnohabitans sp. | reverse complement strand
AGGGTCGCTTCCATGGCACCCAGAACGATCACGGACTTTTCGACATAAGCGTTCTGTCGGAAATGGGCGCTGTAGCGCGTGTCCAGCACCGATTCGATCATGGGCCAGGCCATGACCGGAAAACCCGGCACAAAGTGCACCATGCCGCCACCGGGGCCTGAGCAGCTGAAACCGGGAATCTTGTTGTAAGGGTTGGGGATGATGGCAGCCCCTTGCGGGAAGGTGCCCATGTTCAGTCGGTGCAGGTTGTCTGGCCGGTCGGGCTCATAGGGCACGCCCTGCTCTTTGGCCGTGTCTTGCATGCGCTCCTGAATCAGGCGCTTGGCCTCTGGGTGCAGCGCCAGCGGCACCCCCAAGGCTTTGGCAGCGCATTGGCGCGTGTGGTCGTCGGGGGTGGCCCCGATGCCGCCGAAGCAAAACACCACATCGGCCGATGCCAAGGCCCGCTGCAAAGTGGCGGTGATGCGTTCGGGAGAATCGCCCACGTACTCGGCCCAACTCAGGCTCAAGCCGCGCTGGTTCATGAGTTCGATGGCTTTGGGCATGTGCTTGTCCTGGCGCTTGCCGGACATGATTTCGTCGCCAATGATGATCAGGCCGAAGGTGGGTGTCATGGTGAAAGTTCAGAAAAGAAAATAGAAAAATAACGGTCACTCGCCTCAAAAGCTGCGCCGTGGCTCGACATCGGTCACGTCATCGGCGGGGCTTGGGGCGTCGGAGGCCAAACGCGCTGCAGCGGTGGGCATCGCCGTGGCATCGGGCGGCAGTGCAGGCAAGACCTCATCGACCGCTGCGTGCTGGGGCTCGCTGCGCAAGGACTGCAAAGCGGCCAAACCAAAATGGGCAAACCACAACGAAGAAAAAGCAAAAACAAGGGTGTAGATCCAGATGGCCATTGGCACCAAAATCACAAAGGCAGCGGCAAACAACGCCCCCGAGGCCCACACCAAACTGGGCGCAGCACCCATCAGCCCAGTCACGACACCCATGCCCAGAAAACTCATGCGGTGGCGGGCCATCAAGGTGTCGCGCTCTTGTGCACTGGCGAATTCGGCCAACACATCAAAGGCCATGACCCGGTAGGTTAACCAGCCCCAAATGAAGGCCGGCAGCAGCATCGCCAATGGTGGCACCAGCCACATGGGCAAAGTCAACACCAGCGCTCCAAGCGCCAGCACCAGCGAGACAAAGGTCCACCACAAACTCAGCAGCAAACTGCCGCCGTTTTTGCGCTGCAATTGGGCAAAACGGCGTTCGGCCACCATGCGCGTCAGCGCCGGCGTCATGAGAAACGACACCGCCAACAAAGACGCCACCACCACCAGCGGCGTGACCGAAAAGATCACCAACAGGGGCGCCACCACCGTTTTCAGATCAGGCAAGCCCACACCTTCGAGCCAGCGCCAAACCACATCGAGCCAAGTGGAGGCGTCCAGCCAGCCCCGCACCCAGGTGACTGCCAAGTCCCAGTAAAAGTAACCGAGCAACCAAGACAAGGCCACGATCAAAACCAAGGGCAAAATGGACAGCCCGATCACACGGGGGTAGAGGCAATACAACCCTGCACGCCAAAAGGAATCGATCAACAATTTCATAGGTGAAAGCTTAACAGTTGAAGTGGCACGGTTGCGCCGCCGCGTGAAGCCACAAAACCCGCAAATCAAACCACAATAAGCCCACCGGCTCCCAACCCACCATACCGGCCCACCCGACCCAAGCTGCTGCCAACAAGGATGACCTGTGCACCACCCCCAACTTGAAAAAATCCGGGTCGGCCCCGTGCAACTGGAAGCCCTGCACCTGTTCGGGCCTGCCGAAACGGGTCAACCCACGCTGGTGTTTTTGCACGAAGGACTGGGCAGTGTGCACATGTGGCGCGACTGGCCTGCCCGCTTGTGTGCACACATCGGTTGCTCCGGCTGGGTCTATTCGCGCCAAGGCTACGGGCAGTCCGACCCCGTGGTGGATGTGCGCGGACCGTCTGTGCAGGTGGGCGCGCAAAGACGGGGGCGCTTGCTGCCGGACTACATGCACAGGGAAGCGCTGGAGGTCTTGCCCATAGTGCTGAAGGCACTTGGCATCGAGCGGCCCGTTTTGCTGGGCCATTCAGACGGCGGCACCATCGCCCTGCTGCACGCCGCGCACCATGACGTGCGTGGCTGCATCGTGATGGCGCCGCACGTCATGGTGGAAGACGTATCTGTGCAAGCCATTGCGCAGGCCCGCGAAGCCTTCATGAACGGGGCTTTGCGCGAACGTCTATCCGCTTACCACGCTGACGTCGACGGTGCTTTTTGGCAATGGAACGATGTCTGGCTCAGCAAGGCGTTTCGCACTTTTGATATCCGACCCGAGCTGGACGCCATCCGGGCACCGCTGCTGGCCATCCAAGGCCAAGACGACGCTTATGGCACCCTGGCCCAGATCGACGACATCGCGGCGCGGGTGCCCCAAGCTCAATTGTTAAAACTGCCCCGCTGCGGCCACTCGCCGCACCGCGACCAGCCCGAACTCGTGGCACAGGCGGTTCAGGCGTTCTGGGCGCAGATCAGGGTTTGAGCAAGGCCAAGTCGCCCTCGGTCAACCAGCGCCATTGGCCGGGTGCCAGATCGTCCGCCAAGGTCAAGCCGCCAATTTGTGAGCGGTGAAGGCCTTCAACCCGGTTTCCCACGGCCGCCAACATGCGTTTGACCTGGTGGTATTTGCCTTCGGTCAGCGTCAGCTTCAAATGCAGCTCACTCACAGCCTCGCATGCCGCGGCCCGCACGGCTTGAGGGTCATCGTCCAGCACCACGCCCGTCAAGAGTTTGTCCACCATCTCGGGGGTGATCGGGTGCTTGGTGGTGACCTCGTAGACCTTGGGCACATGGTGCTTGGGCGAGCTCATTTTGTGAATGAACTTGCCGTCATCGGTGAGCAGCAACAAGCCCGTGGTGTCTTGATCGAGCCGACCCACCGCCTGCACGCCTTGCACCGCTGCTTTTTGCGGGCGCTGACGCAAGGGCGCGGGCAGCAAGGTGTAAATGCTGGGCCAAGTCGAAGGCTTTTGCGAGCACTCTGTGCCTGCCGGCTTGTGCAGCAGCACATAGGCCAAGGCTTGGAAAGGCCAGTCGGTGCCTTGCACATTGAAGTGCAGGCCTTCAGTGTCAAAGAATTGGCCCGAATCGGTGATGGTTTCACCCTGCACCTGCACATGGCCTTGCTGAACAAGACCGGCACAGACGCGGCGGGTGCCAAAGCCCTGGCTGAACAAAATATCTTCCAGGCGCATGGGTTTGTGAGTTTTGGCTTTCATGGGGCATCATTGTCGCCTCGAAAACCGCCCAAACCTTGCAGGAAGATGTGGCCCATGAATTCAGCCCTTGACACCCTCACCCGCATGACCACAGCACTGGCCAACTGCCGGGCAGGCGTGCTGCCTCAAACCGAGATGATTCAGCTGTGGCGCAGCGAGGCGGCCACATTGCCGCTGCCTGTGCGATTTGGTGAGGTTTTGGGCCCCTTGCTTGACCGCATCGAAGCCAGCGCTTTGTTCAGCGAGGAAAGCTGCTCGTTCAGCCAAAAAGATTTGCTGGACAATTTGGTGCTGTGGGCCGAAAAGGCCCGTGCGCACCCCGCCATCGCGTCGCATTGAAGAGCGCCGCCAGGCGAAGCCCTCAGCTCAACCCAGGGCCCCGCAGGCAGCCTCCGTGGAGACCTTGGCCTGCGGTTCGCCCAGGCCCAAAACCATGCCTCCATCCAGCGCCACAGTTTGGGCCATTTGAGCAGCCAACCAACGGTCAATGTGACCGGCATCGTGCACCAAGCGCAGCTCATCAAAGGCCTGCTGGGCCTCAGGGTAAACGCGGCGCATGAAGTTGAGCCACTGCTTGAGCCGCCCTGCCCGGTGCCGGGTGGCCACACGCGCACTCACGCCCAGCCAGAACACTTGCATCAAAGCCACCAAAGTGGACCAAGGCACACCCTGCCCCTGTGCGCGGCCTTGCCCAGTGGCCAGCTGGTGCGCAATGGCCAGCGCCAGCCCGGGGTCGGTGACCATGCCGCGCCCGATCATCAGGCGGTCGCAGCCCGTCACTTCGCGGCAACGCAGCGCGTCGGCCACCGTCCAGATTTCGCCATTGGCCACGATGGGCAAACGCACATGCTGGCGCAAGTCGGCAATGCGGTCCCAATAAGCGGGCGGGCGGTAACCGTGGGCCTTTGTGCGGGCGTGTACCACCAGCTCGCTGGCCCCGGCCGCCTCGATGGCTTGGGCACAGTCCTCGGCGCGGCTGTCGTCGTTGTAGCCCAGGCGCATCTTGGCCGAGACCGGAATGTGCGCTGGCACCGCCCGGCGCACCGCCGCCACGATCTGACCCACCAGTTCGGGCTCGTCCAGCAACACGGCACCGCCCCGGTGCTGGTTCACGGTTTTGGCCGGACACCCAAAGTTCAGATCAATGCCATGCGGCTGGAGCTCGGCCAGAGCCGCCGCGTTGTCGGCCAGGCACACCGGGTCAGAGCCCAGCAGCTGCACCTTGACCGGCACGCCGGCCTTCGTGCGGCTGCGGTTGAGCAACTCGGGAGCGACCCGAATGAAAGCGCGGCGCGGCAAGACCGTGTTGGTCACGCGGATGAATTCGGACACGCACTCGTGCACCCCGCCCACGCGCGTGAGCACATCGCGCAGCGTGTGGTCGAGCAGCCCCTCCATGGGGGCCAGCATGATGTGCATGGTGGGCCTGAACAGTGGGGCCGTCGGTTCAGCCGAGCTTGCGCTTGAGGCGAACTTCTTCAACCTTAACGCCGCCCAGGGGCACGGTGCGGGCAGTGTTCATTTCACGCTTGAAGCCGGCCAAGTCGTGAAAGCGCAAAGTGCGCTCGTGCAACAGCGGCAGCCAGACCGTCACTTCGGTGCAGTCCTCGTCTTCCAAGCCTTCGCGGGCAGCGTCCCACAGGGCCAGACCAACGCCTTGGCCAATGCGGTCGGGCGCAGCGTAGATGGCCCAGATCTCGCCCGTGGTGTTTTTGGATTTGGGGTCGCGCGAGCGGTCAAAGCCCACAAAACCCACGATCGCCTGGCCCACGGTGGCCACAATGACTTGCGGCTCGCCGTACTCAATGGCCTCTTTCCAGAACGACACGCGTTTGGGCATGGGCGTGGCGTCCCAATGGGCATCGGGCACTTGGCCTGCGTAGGCGGCGCGGCAGGCGCTCACATGCAAAGCAGCCACAGCAGGCGCGTCTTGGAGGGTGGCAAATCGGACTTGGATATCGGACATGGCGTGAACAGATAAAGAAAAAACAACGCAGTTTGACCACAGGGCTTTCTGCGCAAAACCCGTCATTGTCGCCGCATCGGTTATCTTCATCGAATGAGGATGTTTTACAGCTGTCAGAATTTTGCCGCGCCCAAGGCCCAAGCCCCCCTGCCACCCCCCACCCTGGCCCGTTTGTGTCAGCCCACCGTGTGGTTTGTCAAGGGCCTGCTTTGGGCCGCTGTCGCCTTCTGCACGGGCCCGCTCAACGCCCAAGCCCCTGCCCAGACCACCCCCACCCGTTTTGCCGACGACATGGCCGACCGCACCCGAGCCTGCACCGCTTGCCATGGCGATCAAGGCCGCGCCGGTCCAGACGGTTACTACCCGCGCTTGGCAGGCAAACCGGCCGGATACCTGCACAACCAGCTGCGCAACTTTGCACAAGGCCGACGCCATTACGAACTCATGGCCCGCCTGGTCGACCCGCTGAGTGACGATTACATGAGCGAGATGGCGCAGTACTTTGCCAGCCTCAAACTCCCCTACCCCAGCCCCAAGGCAGACAACGCCATCTCAGCCGAACGCCTGGCCAAAGGACAGCAACTCGTCACGCAAGGCGACGCCACCCGAGGCTTGCCCGCCTGCACCCAATGCCACGGCGTGCGCCTAACCGGCGTGCAACCCAATGTGCCCGGCCTGCTGGGCTTGCCCTTGGACTACCTCAACGCCCAACTCGGGGCGTGGCAAACCGGACAACGCCGCGCCCATGCCCCCGACTGCATGGCCGAAATCGTCCGGCGCATGCCCGCGCAAGACCTGATCGCCGTGTCCAGCTGGCTCGCCCGCCAGCCCCTGCCGAACGACACCCACCCGGCTGAGAAAGCGCCGGCAGGGCCACCCTTGCCCGAGGCCTTGCGCTGCGGCAGTGCGCCCGAACTGATGCCCACATCCGAAGCCAAGCGGGGAGAGCGGCCATGAAAAACATCTTGCAGATGCACCCGATCAAACGCCTGGGCTGGGTCAGCTTGACCAGCCTGCTGGTGCTGGCTTTGGGCGTGGTGTGGGACAACTGGGGCGATCTGCTGGGGCCACAACCCGACCACACGACCCTCGCAGCTCCAGCCACCGAAGCCCAGATCGAACACGGCCGCTACTTGGCGCTGGCTGGCAACTGCATGGCCTGTCACACCCCACGCGGGGGCACCCCCTTGGCAGGCGGACGCCGCATCGACACCCCATTTGGCGGCGTGTTCAGCAGCAACCTCACGCCCGACCCCGAAACTGGCCTGGGCCGCTGGAGCCCCCAGGACTTCTGGCAAGCGATGCACCTCGGGCGGTCCAAAGATGGACGCTTGCTGATCCCGGCTTTTCCGTACAACCACACCAGCGTCGTCACGCGCGAAGACAGCGATGCCATCTTGGCTTGGCTCAAGACCCTGCCCCCGGTGGTGCAGGCCCAGCCGGACCACACTTTGGTCTGGCCCGTGGGCACGCAGCCCGCGCTGGCGGTTTGGCGCAGCCTGTTTTTTGAGCCCAGCCCCTTTCAGCCTGACCAGGCGCAAAACGCCGAATGGAACCGGGGCGCTTACCTGGTGCAAGGCCTAGGCCATTGCGCCGCTTGCCACAGTCAACGCAACGTCTTGGGGGCCACCGGCGCGGTCGACGACTTGTCCGGCGGCCTGATGCCCGTGCTGAACTGGTATGCGCCCAACCTGACCCGCGACGCCGAAAGCGGGCTGGTCAGCACGCCCTTGCCCGAGATCGTGCGCCTGCTGCGCACCGGCGCTTCAGACACGGCACAAACCAGCGGCCCCATGGGCGAGGTGGTGCAGCACAGCCTTCAGCACCTGAGCGAAGCCGACCTGCAAGCCATGGCGGTGTACTTGCAGTCGCGCGCACGCAACGCAACCCAACCGCCTCTCAAGGCGGCCCAGCCCCCGCGCATCCACTTGCGCGTGGCCGAACAGGGTGCGCAGGTCTATGAACGCCAATGCCAGCAGTGCCACGGCGAGCGAGGTGAAGGCATCAAAACCGCCTCTGGTGAAGTGGCCTACCCCGCCTTAGCGGGCAACCGTGCTGTGTTGTTGCAAGACCCGACCAACCTGGTGCAATTGGTGCTCTACGGCGGCTACGGCCCCGTCACGCGTGGCCACCCCAGGCCATTCGGCATGCCGCCTGCGGTGCTGGAATTGCACGACAAAGACATCGCCGCCGTGCTGACCCACCTGCGCAGCCAATGGGGCAACCAGGCCAACGAAGTCACGCCCTTGCAAGTCAACCGAATACGAGCTGCGCAAGGCGGTTGAGCAGCCATCCACTGGGACCTTTGCCCGCTGATTCAGCGGACAAGTACTGCACACCCATTCAGCGCACCCTCATCACGCACCAACTCCACGCGCCAAACGCCCTCGCCGATCAATTTGGCATAGGGGCCCGGAATATCGGCGCGCCATTGGCCCTGGCGCACCGTGCTGGTGTATTGGCAAATCGTCTGCTGCTGCGCATCCACGATTTTCCAGCCCACCTGTTGGCCCTCGGGCAAGGCCGATTCGGCGCCAATGCTGCTGCTCGACAGGTTGCAGCCCACATGAAATTCCTGCCCCATGTCCTGCGCTTCGTGCGGCGGAAAATCCTGCCCCTCCATGAAACCAAACACCGGGTCGTGCGAAAGCAGGCTCTGGCGTACCGTGGGCCAAATGTGCATGCGCAGAAAATGCTGGTCCACCACCCGCTGGCCCAAATACTGGCCTTGCGTCACAAAATCCACCATCTGCTGGCGCAGGTTTTTGAACACCCCGCCGCAGCCGCCCCACATGCCCGCCAACAGCAGTTCGGTGTGCGAAAAATAATCGCGCATCAAATGGAAAAACCGGTCACTTTGCAACCAGGCCTCGATGGCCGCCACCTCGCGCCTTGAAATCAGCGAATCGGCATCGCGGATCAAGAAACGGTCCACGCTGTCGTCTTCCAGAACCAAAAAGCGCCACATCAACCCGCTCAACGCCTGCCGATC